>JAFYZE010000120.1 GCA_017548805.1 Bacteroidales bacterium | reverse complement strand
TCAAGAAGGCGCTCAGGCTTTATCGGAGCGGCATGTACGAGAGGGCCAAGGACGTGTTCGAGGACCTCGGCCGCAGCGGTGACCTCCTGGGGGAGGGCTATTCCGCGCTCTGCGCCGCCAAGATGCAGACCGAGGGCTTCATGGATGAGCTTGACGCCTATCTGCTCAAGTATCCCGAGTCTTCGCTGGCACCGCAGATACGCTTCGAGAAAGGGCTTTCCCTCTTCGACGCCGGCGACTATGTCGCTGCGCGCCGCGAGTTCGCCTCCTTCACCAAGGAGGACCTTAGGCGCGAGCAGGTGGCCGAGTATGTGTTCAAGCGTGCCTACAGCGATTATGCCCTGCTGGACTACGCTAATGCCCGTGAGCGTTTCCTGGCCGTCGAGAAGATGCCTTTCTCCGACTATACGGCCCCTTCCCGCTATGCGATAGGATATATTGACTATTCTGCCAGTGACTTCGACTCCGCCATCAAATGGTTCGAGCAGGCCGCCAAGGATCCCCGCTTTGCCGAGCACTCCAACTACTATATCCTTGAGTGCCGTTTCAACAACAAGGACTACAAGTATGTGACTGACAACGGTCCCGCGATGTTCGAGAAAGTCCCCGCCGAGAGGCAGCCGCACCTCGCCCGCATCATCTCGGAGTCCTATCTCGTGCAGGGCAACGTCGACAAGGCCAAGGAGTATTTTGACAAGAACCTTCTCTCCAACGAGACCAAGACCCGTTCGGACTATTTCTACGCCGGTTCCATCCTGTATGCCCTGAAGGACTATGAGGGTGCGGTGGAGAATTTCCTGGGGATGTCCTCCTTTGCTGACTCGCTCGGCCAGATTGCGTCCTACCAGATGGCCGATTCCTATCTGCAAATGAAAAACAAGGTCAAGGCCATGGAGTGTTTCCGCGAGGCTTCCAACCTGCCGTTTGACGCTGAGATACGCGAGGACGCCATGTTCAACTACGCCAAGCTAGCCTTCGACCTGAACCAGGACGGCCAGCCCTTTGCCGACTACATCTCCACTTATGCCAAATCCAAGAGGGGAGATGACATCTACAGTTACATGGCGCTGTCCAGGCTCGCCGCCCATGACTATGCCGGAGCGGTCGAGGCCTACGACAACATCGATGAACTCAGTCCGGACATGCGCAGCAACTACATGAAGGCCAACTACCTTCGTGCCAACCAGCTGATTTCCAACGGTTCATGGCGCGATGCGGTGCAGTGCCTGCAGGCTGCGGCATTCTATACCGGCCGCCGCGACCCCTTTAACCAGCTCTCGCGCTACTGGCTTGCCGAGTCGTACTACAATTCCGGCAACTATGCGGAGGCTGCCAGTATCCAGACCGACCTGTACAACGGCTCCGCCCTTGACAGGCAGGAGGAGGGAAGGGCGCTCCCGTACAACATCGCTTACAGCTATTTCCGCAGTGGCGACTATTCCAACGCCGCCAAGTGGTTCGATACTTATCTCACGTCCGGCACCAAAGCCTTCAGGCAGGATGCCGGCGTGCGCCGCGCCGACTGCGACTTCCTTCGCAGGGATTACAAGGCCGCCGCGGCCGGATACGAGAAGGTCCTGGCGGAGTTCTCCGATCCGGACGACGTCTATCCTTACTATCAGCTCGGCCTCGCCTACGGCCTGGCCGGAGAGAAGCAGAAGAAGGTCGACGCCCTAAGCCGCGTGAGGAAGGCCTCGCCTGCCGCCAACTTCTGGCCGGAGGCCATGTACGAGCTCGGCCGCGCCTATGTCGACCTCGACCGTAACGACGTCGCGGCAGAGTGCTTCGAGAGCCTCCGCACCAATGCCAAGGACGGTACCTATGTCGCACGCGCGCTCATCGAGCTTGGTATGCTCGCACGCAACAACCGCCAGTACGACAAGGCTCTCGGGTACTACAAGCAGGTCGTGAGCGACCTCCCGAAGAACGAATACACCAACGACGCCATGCTCGCCATCGAGTCCATCTACCAGTCGATGGGCGAGCCCGAGGCGTACCTCGCCTATGCGGAGTCCGTCGGTGACGGCACCGCCAAAACCGAGGCCGAGAAGGAGCAGATCTACTTCAATTCCGCAGAGCAGGTCTTCCTGAGCGGCAACTACCAGAAGGCCCTGACCTCGCTGCAGAAGTATTTCGACGAGTATCCTTCCGGGGCGAGGGCTACCGAGGCCCGTTTCTACGAGGCAGAGTGCTACATGAACCTCGGGCAGAAAGAGAATGCCGTCGACAGCTATGCCAAGGTCATGACGGCGCCCGATGCCGGCTCGTTCCTCGAGCCCGCCATCCTCAATTACTCCGTCCTTTCCTATGGCCTTGAGCATTATTCCGACGCATACAACGGGTATTCGATGCTGCGTGAGAAGGCCCGCATGGACGACAACGTGTTCGCCGCCAAGGTCGGCATGATGCGCTCCGCCTACCGCGCCAAGGACTACCGCGACGCGCTTGCGGCGGCTGACGGCGTCAAGGCTGACAGCCGCTGCGACGAGGCCCTGGGCCGCGAAGCGGACTTCGTCAAGGCCAAGTCGCTGATGGGCACGAGCCAGCGCGCCGCCGCCATGGACATCTTCCGCCGCCTGGCTGCCAAGCCTTCGACGGACGAGGGCGCCGAGGCCGCTTACACGCTGATACAGAGCACTTACGACGAGGGTAACTTCGACTCGGTCGAGAAGATGGTCTACGACTTCGCCGCCGACGCGGGCACCCAGAACTACTGGCTGGCCAAGGCTTTCATCGTCCTTGGCGACGCCTTCGCCGAGCAGGACAACTTCAAGCAGGCCAAGGCTACTTTCGAGAGCATCGCCAACGGTTATGAGTCCACCGGCCCCGAGGACGACGTCCTCGACGCCGTCGCCATGAGACTCGAGAAACTTTCACAAATGATGTAATCACGCTATGAGACGATATATAATCATTGCTTCGGCCCTGCTGGCCTGCGCGGCTGCATCCGCCCAGAACCTCAACCCCACCGTCCAGGTGACCAACGACTATGAGGGCAAGCTCATGGAGGTGAACAAACAGAACGTCGCCATGGCCGTTCCGGACTCCCTGCTGAAGTTCGACTGGAACTTCAACTATTCGGTGTTCGACAACCCTTACAGGGGAGCGTACGAGTTCTCGCCCTACCGCATCGACATGAAGCCCGACCCGACGCGCCGCGACAACGGCAGTTTCTACCTGCGCGCCGGCGCCGGCTATGCCCTCCATCCGGAGGCGCAGCTGGTCTTCACGCCTGCGACCAAGGGACGCTTCGGTATTTCGGTTTACGACGATTTCAAGGGATACAGCGGCATGTACCACGCCATTTCCGCCACCCGCGGCACCGGTGACTATCTCATCGGCCCGGACGGTGAATACAAGGGATTTGACTTCGCCAACATGCTGGGAACCACGCTGCGTTACGATGCGGCTTCCGCCGTCATCACCCTCGACGGGGGATTCGATTTCCTGCGTACCAAGGAGCAGTTATTCGAGGGCAACAAGGCCCTCGGCGGCTCTGCCGTCCTAAGGGCACGCTCAATCGGCGCTTCGGATTTCAGTTATGATTTCTCCCTCGGATGGAACGGCTTGAAAAACTCCGTCATGGAAAAAGGATTCTCGTCCAAGAATTCACCGTCCTACAAGGAAAATGACCTTGGAATGGATGCCGTCCTGGGTTACCGCCTGGCGGAGAGTCATTCCATCCGCTTCGGGACTTCCTGGCACCATGTCATCTTCAATGAGTCGTTGAGGACAGCATACGCCGACCGCGTGGAGATCGTCCCTTCGTACCGTTTCTCCGAGGACGGTTTTTCGGTGTCCGTCGGTATCCGTTTCTCCGATGTCTGGCGCGACTTCGAGTATGATGAAAGCGTTGGCCAGGGATCGTATTATACGAATTATACGAATATTTATCCTCCAGTGGCGGACTACAAGGGCCGAAAACTCTATCCGGATTTCCGCCTCAGCTACGAGGCCATCCCCGACAAGCTCGTGCTTTCGGCCAAGGTCGTCGGAGGGCAGACGTTCAATACTTACTCTTCGTACCTGAAGGGCAACCACCATCTGCCTCAGATGGCGTCCCTAAAGTATTTCGACACCATAGGTGATGCCTCCGTCAACACTTTCGATGCCGGTATCGGCATCAGCGGCCGTGCGCGGAGCATATTCCAGTATGGGGCCGAGGTTGGATATGCCCGTTATTACAATGCTCCCATGCCGGGTATAGGGGTAGTTTATTATAGCTCTTCGATTGAGTCCTCAAGCGTGGAGGAGATCTCCGTCCCGGTCGTCAACATGATGAATTACGACTTGCTCTATGCCGGCCTGAACGGTGTCCTCGGTACCGACCGTGTCGATGCGTCTGTCCGCATGAAACTCCAGAAGTCCGTCAAGCCGGAGATGGAGAAGGGATTCTTTGCAATGACCCTTCCTGTATTCACCGGATCGGCCGATTTCGTATACAACTGGAACCGCCGCGTGTTCGCCGGTCTTTCAGCCGAATGGATGAGCGCCCGTGAGGGTGAGGACCTCTATACTTCATACGGTAGTTTTACCGACTGCCATGTCCCCGGATGGATCGACCTCGGGGTCACGGCTGAGTTCAGGATGAACAATCATTTCTCGCTCTGGGCGGAGGGCCGGAACCTCCTGAACCAGACGGTCATGAGGAACTTCATGATCGCGGAGAAGGGACCGTATGTAACCGCCGGGATTTGCCTCAATTTCTAGGCTGGAATTACTAGTAATTCCAATATTTTTTAGTAAATTTGCTTGTTTTAATACAGGCAAATTTTTTTTATACGGATAATGATAGAAAACGAAGAGACGAGAGTAGCGGAAGAGCAGTATTCCGCCAATAGCATCCAGGTCCTCGAAGGGCTTGAGGCTGTGAGGAAAAGACCTTCGATGTACATCGGAGACATCGCTGAGAGGGGCCTTCACCACCTGGTATACGAAGTGGTTGACAACAGTATCGACGAAGCCATGGCCGGCTTCT
>JAFYZE010000019.1 GCA_017548805.1 Bacteroidales bacterium | reverse complement strand
TATTCGCCCATCCCTATGGGAGCCTTCTACACGATGGTCCGCCTGCCGGTCGAGGATGCGGAGGATTTCTGCAAGTGGTGCCTGACGGACTTCTCGTACAAGGGGCAGACCGTCATGATGGCTCCGGGCTCGGGCTTCTACACCGACCCGTCCGAAGGTCGCAACGAAGTCCGTATGGCCTATGTCCTCAACCGCGAGGACCTCGCCAAAGCCCTCGAAGTCCTTGCCAAGGCCCTCGAAGCCTACAACGCCAGATAATGTTTATTTCCCAAAGGGGGCTGTAGACTATCCCGGGGAGTCGAAAGAGTCCGGAGTTTTCAGCAAAATAGCTAAAACTCCAGACTTCTTTCGACCCTGTCACCGTCGCGTTTTCTCGCTTTGCTCGAAATTCGCGGACGATGACACCCGCTTCCGTGCCGCGGGTGGCACGTCCCCGGGATAGTCTACAGCCCCCTTTGGGGCAATCTTTCTAGAATGCCAGGGCGATGGCGATGAAATCGTCGGCCTTGAGGGAGGCGCCGCCGATGAGGCCGCCGTCGATGTCGGGCTGGGCGAAAAGCTCCTTGGCGTTGGAAGGCTTGCAGCTTCCGCCGTAGAGGATGGTGAGATCGTCGGCAACCTGGGCGCCGAACTTGTCGGCGACAACCTTGCGGATGAAGGCGTGAATCTCCTCGGCCTGCTCAGCAGTGGCGGTCTTGCCGGTACCGATGGCCCAGACAGGCTCATAGGCCACGATAATGCTCTTCATGTCCTCCTCGGTGAAATTGTAGAGGACGTTCTTGATCTGGCTCTCGCAGACATCGAAATGCTTGCCGGCCTCGCGCTCATCGAGGTTCTCTCCGACGCAGAGGATGACTTTCAGGCCTGCGCCGAGTGCGAGCTTGGTCTTCTCGACAAGCTTCTCATCGGTCTCGCCATAATACTGGCGGCGCTCGGAGTGTCCGAGGATGGTATACTCGCAACCTGCGGAAACAAGCATGTCAGCCGACACTTCGCCGGTGTATGCGCCCTTGGCGTGGTCCGCGCAGTTCTCGGCGGACAGGCCGACGACGCTGCCCTTGACCACCTCGGCGACGGGGTAGAGGTGGGTGAAGGGGGTGGCGACGATCAGTTTGACTTCTGCCGGGACCTCGGCGGATTTGGCGACAACTGCCTTTGCAAGTTCGATTCCTTCAGGAACTGTGGTGTTCATTTTCCAGTTTCCTGCTACGATGTTCTTTCTCATGATTTGCTTATAATAGTTCGTTGATTTCTGTAGATTGCAAATATACTCAATAATCCGGAAATAATGACTAACTTTGCATGATAGTCAGACAGATTTATACAATCACCCAATGAAGAATTTCGTAGAAGAACTCAGGTGGAGGGGAATGATCCATGACATCACTCCCGGTACTGAAGAAGAATTGAAGAAAGGCCCCATGGCCGCTTATGTCGGCATCGACCCCACGGGCGACAGCCTCCATATCGGCCATCTGGTCAGCATCATGATACTCAAGCATTTCCAGGCCTGTGGCAACAAACCGTTCGCACTTGTCGGCGGAGCCACCGGCATGATCGGCGACCCCTCGATGAAGAGCCAGGAGCGCAACCTCCTTGATGAGGCGACCCTTGCGCATAACGTCGAATGCATCAAGGCGCAACTCAGCCGTTTCCTTGACTTCGACTCCGACGCCCCCAACAAGGCCGAGCTGGTGAACAACTACGACTGGATGAAGGACTATACTTTCATCAATTTCACCCGTGATATCGGCAAGCTCATCACAGTCAATTACATGATGTCCAAGGACTCCGTCAAGAAGCGCCTCAGCCGCGACTCTTCGGAAGGAATGTCCTTCACGGAGTTTACATACCAGCTCCTCCAGGGCTATGATTTCCTGTACCTGTACGAGCACAGGGACGTCCATCTCCAGCTTGGCGGCGCGGACCAGTGGGGAAACATCACCACCGGCACCGAGCTCATCCGCCGCGTACTCGGCAAGGAGGCCCACGCGCTTACCTGCCCGCTCATCACCAAGGCGGACGGCGGCAAGTTCGGCAAGACCGAGAAGGGCAATGTATGGCTCGATGCCGAGCGCACCACCCCTTACCAGTTCTACCAGTTCTGGCTCAATGTCTCTGACGCCGATGCCGAGCGCTACATCAAGATCTTCACGATGCTCGACCGCGAGACGATCGAGGCCGCCATCGAGGCGCATAGGGCCTGTCCCGAGCGCCGCGAGCTCCAAAGGCTTCTCGCCCGCGAGGTCACCATCATGGTACACGGCGAGAAGGAGTACGACAATGCCGTCAAGGCGTCGCAGATGCTCTTCGGCAAAGCTACTGCCGAAGACCTACGCAGCCTTGACGAGAAGACCTTCCTGGCCGTGTTCGACGGCGTACCGACCTTCGACATCGAGCGTGCGAAGCTCCCCATGGGCCTGCTCGACGCGCTTGCAGTGGAGACGGCCATATTCCCTTCCAAGGGCGAGGCCCGCAAGATGATCCAGGGCAACGGTTTCTCGCTCAACAAGGAGAAGCGCACCGACCCCAACGGCATGCTCACCGAGGATGACATCATCGACGGCAAGTACATCCTGGCCCAGAAGGGCAAGAAGGACTATTATATCATAAACGTCAAGTAAGTATGGACAAGGCACCGAGTACAAGGCAGCTCAAGGTCGCGCGGGAGATCCAGAAGGACATGGCCGAGATCCTGCGCAGCAAGGGCATGGCGGCTTTCGGCGGCGCGATGGTGACCGTCAGCGAGGTGCGCGTGAGCCCCGACCTGTCGATTGCCAAGACCTATGTCAGCATCTTCCCTTCGGCCAAGGCTGAGGAAGTCATGGCCATCCTGAACGAGAATGTCCGCACTTACCGCGGCGAACTCGGCCACATGGTGGCCAAGCAGCTCAGGATCGTCCCTGAAATAGTATTCTATCTCGACACGTCGCTCGACTACGCCGAGCATATTGAAAAGCTGCTCAAGATGTAATGAACCTGCCGTTTTTCATAGCCGGCCGTTACCTTTTCGCCAGGAAATCCCACAATGTCATCAACATAATCTCGGCGATAAGCGTCATCGGCATGGCCATCGGAACGGCGGCCCTCATCATTTTCCTTTCAGTTTACAACGGTTTCGACGGCATTATCCGCAAGTCGCTCAGCGACCTTGATCCGGACTACCTCGTCACTCCCGCGCGCGGAAAGGCCTTCATCCCGGAAGGGGAGGCCTTCGACTGGGCATATGAATGCCCGTATGTGCTGAACATGAGCGCGGTGCTCCAGGAGAATGTCTTCGTCAGTTATGAAGGGCGTCAGGGCGTAGCAAAGGCCAAGGGCGTGGATACGGTCTTCGAGGAAGAATCCGGCATTCGCGACTATGTCCGTATCGGCGAATTCCGTCTTCACAACGACACGCTGCCCATGGCGGCGGTGGGTTCCGGCTTCGCCTATAAGATGGGCATAAGCCCCAATTTCCTTGCGCCTCTGGAGATATGGTTCCCTGACAGGACGGGCAACATTTCCCTGACCAATCCCACCGCTTCCGTCCATTCCGTCAAGGCCAGGCCGTCGTGCGTCTTCTCCATCAATTCGGACGTGGATGCCTCCCTGATCATACTGCCGATGGAGTCCATGCGGACCCTGCTCGGTTATACCGACGAGGTCACAGGTGTGGAGATACGGCTCACTCCCGACTGTACCCGCCGCCAGCGCAAGGAGTTCGAAAGTACGCTCACATCCCTGCTTGGCGACGGCTTCAAGCTTGCCGACCGCATTCACCAGAACGAGTCCCTCTATAAAATGATGAAGTATGAGAAAGCATCGCTCTTCCTCATACTCGTCTTCATCATTATCATCATAGCATTCAATATTTTCGGAAGTCTCTCGATGCTCATCATCGAGAAACAGGAGGATATCGGGACTTTCCGCAGCATGGGCGCCTCCGATACCCTCATCCGTAAGTTCTTCGTGCTTGAAGGCTGGCTGATATCATTGCTTGGACTGGCCATAGGCCTGGTCCTGGGCATAGGGCTGACGCTCCTCCAGCAGAAGTTCGGCCTGATACCGATGCCGGGCAATTATCTCGTGTCCACCTATCCTGTCCAGCTCCGCTGGAGCGACGTGCTTGTCACTTCGCTGAGCGTTGCAGTCATTGGCTATCTGATAGCCCTCATACCGGTCTCTACTTCTTTTCCCAAGCGCCGGTAATCTCCCCGATGTACATCGTGTGGACGCCCATTTCGGCGTACAGGCGCTCCCTGATGTCTTCCGGCACCCTGTTCAGGTCAAAGGGTGCTGAATACATCTTGCGGCATTCTATGGCCAGGCGACCTTCGGCGAAGATGGGGTTGCCCGCCTCGGTGAATTCCACGGTCAGGCCGGCGTTGGCGGTCTTGTCCGGGTCATCACGCAGGGAATGCGAGCCGATGTATACGAGCGCGTCCTTACAGGCCTTGGTCTTCGGGAATCCCGTCACAGTGAAATATGCATTCTCGTCCATCAGCTGCTTTGACGCCCTGTCGGATGAGACGAAGACGGTCACCACGGGTTTGCCCCACAGCTCACCTATCGTTCCCCACGATATGGTCATCGAATTGTATTTCTTGCTGTTGCCCATGGCCAGGGCCATCCAGTCCTGCGCGAAGTTGGCAACGGGATTCATGTTGAGATCCATGGGATCGACGGGCGTCCAGGCGTGCTCCGTCAGGACGGAGTCGGCCTGGACCCCGGCCTCAGCGGCTTCATGGTTCCTGCCCTTGCAGGAAAAAAGGCATGCAGCCGTCGTCAGGACGGCCGCAAGGATAGCGATCTTTCTCATTTTCTATTCTTCAGGAAGGAACATGGGGTCCCAGGCGGGCAGGAGGACAGGCTTCTGCTCGAGCATCTTCAGGACGTCTGCGGGGACGTATTTCTTCTCGAGCACCAGCCGGAACATGTATTCGTTGAACCACTCGTCGGTCATGATGATGTGGCCCTTGTAGCCGGAGGAAGCTCCCCAGCTGTTTTCGACCATCCATTTCCTGGGCTTTCCCGAAGCGTCAAGGTCGACGGCCATGAGCGTCATGGCATGGGTCGAGCCGCTTGCGTGGGTCATGATGCGCTCGCGCTTGTCCATGGTGAAATCCACGCCCATGAGCGAGTCGTAGTCGAAGTTGTTCAGGTCGGCGACTCCCTTGGAACGGTTGAGGAACTTGTTCACGTCGCAGGAGAAGTACATGGCGGTGTTGTCCTTGATGGAGGCCATGGCCATTTCCTTGATCCGCTCGATAGGAAGGTTGACATACAGCCAGTTCTGGCCGTCATAGACATGGCGGTCATAGTCGATCTCGTACACCTTGCCGTACTCGCGGGTGGGATCGTTCATGACCATGATGTAGTTGTTCTCGAGATCGGCTCCGATGAACTCTTCGTAGAAGGCCTTGGGAGTGTATGTCTTGCTGCTGACGAATTCTCCCTTGGAGTTGTAGCGCGTCCACTCGAACTCGGTCGGAGGCACTCCCAGGCAGAGGGC
>JAFYZE010000119.1 GCA_017548805.1 Bacteroidales bacterium | reverse complement strand
GTACTTGGCGGCGGCGGCAACATCAGCCTTCATCTCGAAGTAAACGATGTCATATGCACCGCTCTCGAAGCGGAAGTAGATGGACTTGGAGTTGCCCTGACCGATGTCCTGAGGAGCGACGGTCCAAGTGAAGGCATCGTTGATACCGGTACCGCTCTGGTCCTGAGTGTAGGCAGCCTTACCATAGTTGACTTCCTTCTGGAGCTTAGGATCGTTGTACTTGAGCTCGACGGTGTCGCCAGGGGCAGCAGCAGCAAGTTCGACAAGTTCGGAGACGAATACCTTAGGAGCCTTCTGGACATTCTCGTAAGCGTAGATACCCTTGAACTCGTAGTTCTTGAGGAACTCGGCATACTCGACCTTGAGGTTCTCGAGCACGAAGTAGGAGAACTCATGCCAGTTGGTGGAGAGGGTGAAAGGACCGCAGATGAAAGGAACCTTGCCAAGGCCAGGGATCTCGAAGGTACGGGTCTCGGGCTCACGGGCATCCTTGTCGATGAGGATCTTGAAGTAACCGACAGCATAGCTGTAGCCGGTCTCGTTGTTTACAAGGTAAACGAGGACAATAGGCATACGGCCGACGGAGGAGATACCATCCTCGGAATCCTTCTCGATCTCGATGCTCTTCGGCTTGCCGCCGGTGCTCTCTACGTAGCAAGGGATGAAGGTGGTGCCATCAATCTTACCATACATTTCCTCACTGGTAACGTTGTTACCGATGGTGTAAGGGATAAGCTCGAACTCATAGTGGTACTCAGGATACTTCTTGTTGAACTCAGCAAGAGTATAGATGTTGACATCCTCAGTAACCACATCGTAGGTGTGGACATCAATCTTGTCAGCAAGTTCGAAGGGACCGCCGTTGTACTTGACCTTCACGGAAGGAGCGTTCTCGGCAGCATCGTAGGCATCCTCGTAGAGGTCCTTGACTTTAACTACCTTATTGACGACGGCAGCACCGCAGTCATACTTGTTCTCGGTGACATAACCGTTCTTAAGGGAGAATGCAAGGTGGCTTACATACTCCTCACCGGAGGAGACGGCATGCCAATCGGAGCTGACCTCACGACCGTCGGAAAGGGTGGCTTTAAGCTGGACGTCAGCGATGTTAGGCTCACCGGCTAAAATGGCGAGAGCCTGAGGCAGAAGCTCCACAGGAGTCTTATCATACTCTTCCTCGTTCTCAGCAAGAAGATCCTTGAAAGCATCTACAACGGTAGTATAGATAAGCTCAGGATTCTCGATGCTGAAGTTGACCTCCGCCTGGTTCTTCTCATTCTTGACGACGGAGTTGACGACAGGAGCCCAACCCTCAGCCTCGGAAGACTTGACGATATAAGGGACGTCGCGGCCAACCATGGACCACTCGGCGCTGTCTACAGGGAAGGAAGAAGGATTCATGTCATAGGTAGCGAGGCCGACCTGACCCTGGGTCATATCAGCATAGTAGAGAGGCCTACCGTTGTTGGCATTGCCAACGACAAGCTCGCCATCCACGATCTTATAGTAATGGGTCTTAGGATCCCACTCGTAGTAGACATACTTACCCTTATCATCCCTGACGGCCACATAGCGTGCCTCAGCCTTGGCGCCCTTAGGGAAGACAATCTTGGTGGTATTGCCGAGGGTGTCGGTAGCAACCGTCATCTCCTTGTCAGCGGGAATGCCATAAGGCTCCCAACCCTCGAAATCACCGAAATCATAAGAGGTAGCCTCGACACCGGCGAGATAGAAGTCCGGCTGGAAGACGAGACCACGGAGCTCGTCGGAGAGGAAACCGTAGACATTGTCAACCTCCTTCTGGGCCTCCTGGAGCTTCTTGATAGCATCCTCGTCAGCAGCGAGCTTTTCCTTCAGCTCGTTGATCTGCTTCTGGAGATCATCGGTGGTCTTCTTGATGTCAGCCTTGGCGTCGGAAATCTTCTTCTCGACACCCTTGACAGCCTCGCTGAGCTCGTCCTTGGTGGCGTACTTGGAAAGATCCTTGACGGCCTTCTCAAGCTCGGCAACCTTGGCTTTCAGGTCGGAGACGTCACCCTTGATGAGGTCGTCGGCAGCCTTGTAGGCGGACTCGAGGGAGGCAACACTCGACTTCAGAGTGGAGACCTCGTTGTTGAGCTCACCCAGTTTGTTCTGAAGATCGTTGACGGAGGTCTTGACATTGTTAATGTCCTCGTCGTAATCTTTAGAACACCCTGTGTACATCAGTGTCGCACCCGCGAGGGCGAACACCAAAGCCATTCTAAAAATTTTTTTCATAAACGAATAGATTAAAAATAAAAAGTTAAACTATAATAGTATTTCTTTCACTTTGTTTCAACCCAAAAAGCACATTTGTGCCCGTCAAGACACAATACCACACAGTTATGGCATAGTACTCAATGCACAAAGGTATGGAGATTTTTTTTCTTATGCAACAACTTTTGTTAATTTTTCATATCTCCAGCGGCCCTCAATGAGGTTTCCACGAGTATTAGATGCGTTTTTCGACCCATTCGTTGCATACGTTTCAAACTTTTTTAAGATTTTTTATCATTTTTTTCAGAAAAGCGGCGTATCTTTGCACTCCGCGAAACACGGGAGATTAGCTCAGTCGGTTTAGAGCACCTGCCTTACAAGCAGGGGGTCAACGGTTCGAATCCGCTATCTCCCACATACGAAACAGCCCCGGATGTGATTCCGGGGCTGTTTTTCTATATCAGTTCAAGGTCCGAGGCAGGGATCCAGCCCTGCCGGCCGTCGGCAAGCTCGACATTCCACCAGCCGCCGACCTCGTCCAGAACGGTGACGCGTGTGCCTTCATGCAGGATGAACAGGTCCTTCGCCGATTCAGCTCCAGGGGAGCTTTTGACCGAGGACACCGGAACGGTGACGACGGCGCCGTCGGCGCGGTTGTATGCGGCCTTCTGCGAAGCGGCAAAGCCGAGGCAGCAGAAGGCGAGCAGCAGCGCGGCGATGCCTGCGAAGAATCCGGCCTTGCGCCCCGCGCTGCCGGATCCGAGCAGGAAAAGCAGCACGCATGCGAGAGCGATGGCCAGGAACACGAAGAACAGCGCAGTCCACACATCAGAAGAGAATACATAACCCAGCTTCCTCACCCAGGTCTTCAGGAAGAACTCCGGAACGCTCTCGATGCGGTCCTGGACAGATCCCTGTGCGAACTCGAGGTTGAAGCGGGCGTCGGAATAGGACGGGTCAAGCTTCAGCGCGCGCTCGTAGTAAAGAATGGCGTGCGCATAGTCCGAAGACTTGAAGAAAGCGTTACCTATATTATAATAAAGCTCAGGAGACTCGAGCCCCTGGGCCTCGATAGCGGTCCAGGCCTCGGCCGCGACATCCCACTTTCCCTCGGAATAGGCGGCCGTGCCGGCGTTCCAGAGCGAATCAGCGGAAGACTGCGCGGACGCGTTCCATGCCGGCAGCAGCAGCGCCAGCATCATGCCGGTCACGACAGTCCGTGTTGCGGAAGCATTCTTTTTCTTCATGTTCGAATCAATCATGGAAATGACTCCGACAGCCGTCTCGTAATGGGCGTTCATGGCCTCGTGTCCGGCATCGGGAGCATAGCGCGCATACTCGCAGGCATCCAGAAGCCCGGTAAACTCGGACACTAGAGCCTCCGGAACACCTCCGGAGGAGAGGGCGGACGCGATGTTCTCCTTGGTCATGTC
>JAFYZE010000118.1 GCA_017548805.1 Bacteroidales bacterium | reverse complement strand
GGCACTGATCCATTCGCGCTTCAGCACCAACACCTTCCCGGCCTGGTCCCTAGCCCAGCCGTTCAGGATGATGGCGCACAACGGCGAGATCAACACCATCCGCGGCAACCGCGGATGGATGGAGGCGCGCGAGAGCGTGCTCTCCTCCAAGGCGCTCGGGGATGTCCGGGACATCCATCCCATCATCCAGCCCGGCATGAGCGACAGCGCATCCTTCGACAACGCGATGGAGTTCTTCATCCATTCGGGCATGTCCCTGCCCCACGTCATGTCGATGATGATTCCGGAGTCCTTCAACGAGAAAAACCCCATCGGCAACGACCTGAAGGCCTTTTACGAGTATCACTCCATCCTCATGGAGCCGTGGGACGGCCCCGCGGCCATCATCTTCTCCGACGGCCGTTACGCCGGGGGCATGCTGGACCGCAACGGCCTGCGCCCCTCGCGTTACCTCATCACCGACAAGGGCATGATCGCCATCGCCTCCGAGGCCGGATGCCTCCCCGTCAACGCCGGATCCGTCATAGAGAAAGGTTCTCTCCAGCCGGGCAAGATCCTCATGGTCGACACCCAGACCGGACGCATCTTCCGCAACGACGAGATCAAGCAGGAACTGGCCGACGGCCAGGACTACAGGGGCTGGCTGTCGAACGGCCGCATCGAGCTTGCTAAGCTCCGCAGCGGCCGCAAGGCCGAGAACTCCGTCCCTGACTTCGAAAGAAGGCTAAGGGCATTCGACTACACCCGCGAGGACATCGAGCGTATCATAGTCCCCATGTGCAGCACGGCATCCGAGCCCGTCTCCTCGATGGGCAACGACACCCAGCTGGCGGCCGTTTCCGAGCGTCCCCAGCTGCTGTTCAACTATTTCCGCCAGCAGTTCGCCCAGGTGACCAATCCGCCTATCGACCCCATCCGCGAGGACCTCGTCATGTCCCTGACGGAGTATATCGGAGCCGTTGGCATGAACATCCTCACCCCGGACGAGAGCCACTGCAAAATGGTCCGTCTCCCCCAGCCGGTCCTGACCAACGACGAACTCGACATCCTCTGCCACATCCGTTACAAGGGCTTCAACACCGAGGTCCTGCCCATCCTCTTCGAGAAATCCAAAGGCGAGGTCGGAATGAAGGAAGCCCTCGACGGCCTGTGCCGCGAGGCTGAAGCTTCCGTCGACCGTGGCATCAACTACATCATCCTCAGCGACAGGGGCCTGGACGAGACTCACGCTGCCATCCCTTCACTGCTGGCAGTCAGCGCGATACACCATTACCTTGTCAAAGTGCAGAAGCGTGTCCAGACTGCTCTTATCGTAGAGAGCGGAGAGATACGCGAGACCATGCACTCCGCCCTGCTGCTCGGCTACGGCGCCAGCGCCGTCAACCCGTACATGGCCTTTGCCGTCATCGACGACCTGGTGAAGAAGGGAGACCTGCAGCTCGATTTCGAGACTGCCCGTGACAACTACATCAAGGCCGTGGACAAGGGACTCAAGAAGATACTCAGCAAGATGGGTATCTCCACTATCCGTTCCTACCGCGGAGCCAAGATATTCGAGAGCATCGGACTCGGAGCCGACCTCCTCAGGGATTATTTCGGCACGCCGTCCTCTACGGTCGGCGGCATATCCCTGTCCAGGATCTCACAGGACGCCGCCAGCATGCATGCGCAGGGATTTGACTGCGAAGTGTCCGACATCCTTCCGCATATCGGCCAGTACTCCTTCAGGAAGGATGGCATTCCCCACTCGTGGACACCCGAAGCCATCGCTGCGCTGCAGCTGGCTACCCGTGCAGGTGACTACAAGAAGTTCAAGGAGTTCACCTCCATCGTGGACGGCCACAAGGAGCCCCTGTTCCTCAGGGATTTCTTCAGTTTCAAGCACAATCCCATCCCGGTCGACGAAGTCGAGCCCGTGGAGGAGATCGTAAAGCGCTTCGTAGGAGCCGCAATGTCCTTCGGCGCCATCAGCCAGGGCGCCCACGAGGCCATTGCGGAAGCCCTGAACCGCCTCGGCTCGCGCAGCAACACCGGTGAAGGCGGAGAGGACCGCGAACGTTTCCATACGGAGAAGAACAGCGGCATCAAGCAGGTCGCTTCCGGCCGCTTCGGAGTCACTACCGAATACCTCGTCAACGCAAGGGAAATCCAGATCAAGATCGCGCAGGGCGCAAAGCCCGGCGAAGGAGGCCAGCTGCCCGGCTACAAGGTCGACGGCATCATCGCGCGCACGCGCCACTCCATTCCGGGTATCTCGCTGATCTCTCCCCCGCCGCACCACGACATCTATTCGATCGAAGACCTTGCGCAGCTGATCTTCGACCTCCGCAACGTCAATCCCGATGCACGCATCAGCGTGAAACTCGTCGCGGAGAGCGGTGTCGGCACCGTGGCCGCCGGCGTAGCCAAGGCCAAGGCCGACCTGATCGTCATATCCGGAGCCGAGGGCGGCACTGGAGCATCCCCGATGTCCTCGATACGCTATGCCGGCCTCCCGCCCGAGATCGGCCTTTCCGAGACCAGGCAGACGCTTATCCAGAACGGGCTCCGTGACAAGGTCACCCTCCAGACCGACGGCCAGCTCAAGACCGGCCGCGACGTCGTCGCCATGGCCCTCCTGGGCGCGGACGAATTCGGCTTCGGCACGGCCCAGCTCATCGTGCTCGGCTGCGTGCTCATGCGCAAGTGCCACGCCAACTCCTGCCCGATGGGCATCGCAACCCGCAATCCCCAGCTGCTCAAGCTCTACCGCGGATGCAGCGACGCCCTCGTCAACTACTACCGTTTCCTGGCCCAGGAGGTGCGCGAGTACCTCGCCGACATGGGATTCCGCAAGTTCGAGGACATCGTCGGACGCACGGACCTCATCACCGTGGACAAGGCAAAGACGGGCACGAAAGCGGCTTCGCTGGACTTCGGCCGTCTTCTCTTCCAGAACGGTGAAGGTCACCTCCACGCCGATCCCGGATACAGGAATGTCCTCGGGGATGTCCTCGACAGGCATATCCTGGCGGCAGCCAAGCCCGCTATTGAGAGCGGCCGCAACGTGTCGCTGCACTACGGCATAGCGAACACCGACCGTACCGTCGGCGCCCTGCTGTCCGGCCGCATAGCGGAACGCTACGGCGAGGAAGGCCTGCCCGACGGGACCGTGAACGTCACCTTCCACGGATCGGCCGGACAGAGCTTCGGCGCGTTCCTGATGAAGGGAGTCAGCTTCAGGCTCGAAGGCGAAGCTAACGACTACCTGGGCAAGGGCCTTTCCGGAGGCCGCATCATAGTCCGGCCCGACCCGGACGCCCATTTCGACGCTTCCGAGAACACTATCGCCGGAAATACGCTGCTCTACGGCGCGACGTCCGGCTCGCTGTTCATGGCCGGCCGCGCCGGCGAACGCTTCGCCGTCCGCAACTCCGGCGCCGTCGCCGTTGTAGAAGGAGTGGGAGACCACTGCTGTGAATACATGACGGGCGGACGCGTCGTGGTCCTCGGACCCACCGGACGCAACTTCGCGGCCGGTATGTCCGGCGGCCTCGCCTATGTCTGGGACCCCGAACACAACTTCGACTACTACTGCAATATGGAGATGATCGAGCTTGGCCTGATAGAGGAGAAGGCCAGGATGGAAGAGCTCAAGAGCCTTATCGCGGAACACCGCAGGCTGACGGGCTCGGCCCTTGCCGCCAGGATGCTGGAGCACTGGTCCGAG
>JAFYZE010000117.1 GCA_017548805.1 Bacteroidales bacterium | reverse complement strand
GGGCGGTCGAGGGACAGGTACTCCAGTCCGACGTCCACCAGGAAGTCCACCCTGTCGGTGAGTTCCTTTAGGATGTCGCGTGCGATGGCCTTCTCCTTGGCGGAGAATTTCTTCGGCAGGGATGCCAGCCACGCCTTGAGCTCGCTGATCTCCATCGCGGACACTTCTGCGATGGTCTTTCCGTCTATCTTGAAGTAATTGGTATTCTCGTTGAGGCGGGTGCCGTGGCATACCGGGCAGACGATCTTGTCATCGATGTCCTCCACGACTCCGTCCCAGGTCACCATCTCGCTGTCCGGACCGTCCCCGATGCGGAAAAGCTCGTCGGAGCCGAAGACCAACAGCGACACGGCCTCTTCAGGTATCTCGTCTATCGGCGCGAAGAGCGAGAAATCATGCTTGCGCGCAATGGCCCGCACGGTCTCGAACTTGCGGTTCTCCCGCATCCTCCCCAGCGGGACTATGCCTCCGTTGGCGATGCTCACGCTGTGGTCGGGAACGATCGTGTCCATGTTGACGTCCACGATCATGCCCAGTCCCTTGCAGTGCGGGCAGTAGCCTTCCGGCGAATTGAAGGAGAACGAGTGAGGCGCCGGCTCCTGGAGCGAGATGCCGCTGTCCGGGTCCACGAGGTGCTTGGAGTAATGCTTGAGTTCGCCTGTCTCCATGTCCAACAGAGCCAGCGCGCCCTTGCCCATGCCCAAGGCGTTGATCACAGAGTCGCGTATGCGCTTGGCGTCACCCGCGCCGGGCTTGAGCTTGTCCACGACAAGCTCGATGAAATGCCCCTTGTAGCGGTCGAGGGCGTCCACTTCGTTCAGGGGAACGATCTCGCCGTCGATGCGCACCTGGGTGTAGCCGCGCTTGCGCAGCTGCTCGAAGAGCTCGCGGTAGTGGCCCTTGCGGCCACGCACGAGCGGAGCGAGCAGTATACATTTGCGGCCTTCGTATTCGGACATGATCAGGTCGACGATCTGCGCGTCGCTGTAGCGGACCATCTCCTTGCCCGTGACGGGGGAGTATGCGCGCGAGGCGCGGGCGTACAGCAGTCGCAGGAAGTCGTATATCTCAGTGATGGTGCCTACCGTGGAGCGGGGATTGCCGACCGTGGTCTTCTGCTCGATGGCGATGATGGGGCTGAGGCCGGTGATGTTCTCGACTTCCGGCTTCTCCAGTATCCCCATGAAATGTTTGGCGTAAGGAGAGAGCGTGTTCATGTAGCGACGCTGTCCCTCGGCATAGAGCGTGTCGAACGCGAGCGATGACTTGCCGCTGCCGCTAAGGCCCGTGATGACCACGAACTTGCGGCGCGGAATCGCTACGTCCGCGTTCTTGAGATTGTGCGCCTTGGCGCCTTCTATGACGATAAAGTCTCCCTTATCCATTATCGAGTTCTATCCCGTCTTCTTCCCAGTCGATGCCGTCCTGCTCCTTTTCTCCCCACGGCTGGAGGAAGGGATTGTGCGTGCGCTCGTCGCTGATGGTCGTAGGCCGTCCGTGGCCGCAGATGACCGTCGTGTCCCCGTCCAGCCCCATCAACTTGTCCATGATGGAAACTATGAGCTGGTCGTAGCTTCCTCCGTGCAGGTCCGTACGGCCGATGGTGCCGGCGAATAGCGTATCCCCGCTGAACAGCAGCTTCTCGGATGGGCAGTAATAGCATACCGAGCCCTTGCTGTGTCCTGGGGTGGAGATCACCGTCCACTGCCTGCCAACGAGGTTCAGAACCTCACCGTCTGCAATGTCCACGGTGTCGAACGCCAGCGCCGGGCATCCGCCGTAAGGCTTCGCCATGTCCTCAGCCATCCCTATCAGTTCTACGTCGTCCGGATGCATGTACACGGGGACTTTCCCAAAAGTGTCCAGGCAGCGGCTGACGCCGTAGATATGGTCGTAATGTCCGTGAGTTATGATGATCGCCTCCAGGCGGAGGTTTTCCTTGCGGACGAAGTCTTCAAAAGGTGCGAATTCACTGTCATTGGTGAAGCCCGGGTCCAGCAGCACGCCGGTCCCTCCTTCGTGAAAAAGCCAGCAGTTCTCCCGGAATACGGGGTTGCAGAGGAAATGTTCAAGCTTAAGCATCGAAAAACAAATTGTGAGCTACAAAAATAAGAAAATCCTTGTTAAATTTGCGTTGATAACCGAAAAACCCTCCTGACATGCACATAGGAATCGCCGGTAACATCGGCAGCGGCAAGACCACGCTCACCAGCATGCTGGCGGAGCACTATGGCTGGACCCCGAAATTCGAGGCTGTCAGCTACAATCCATATCTGGAGGACTACTACAAGGACATCCCCCGCTGGTCCTACAACCTCGAGACCTACTTTCTCGCCCAGCGCTTCAAGGACGTGCTGGAGATCGCGAACAGCGAGGAGACCGTCATCCAGGACCGCACCATCTTCGAGGGCGTCTACATCTTCGTGGCCAACAACAAGGCCCTCGGCAACCTCTCCGAGAGGGATTACAACACCTTCATGGAGCTCTTCACCCTGATGATGTCCATGGTCAAGCTGCCCGACCTGCTGATCTATCTCAAGTCCTCGGTTCCGCACCTCGTGTCACAGATCCAGAAGAGGGGCAGGGACTACGAGCAGACCATCAGCCTGGAGTATCTCGCCGGACTGAATTCCCGCTATGATGAGTGGATAGCCGGTTACAAGGGCAACGTCCTGGTCATCGACGCTGACAATCTCGACTTCAAGAACCGTCCGGAGGACTTTTCGTACATAACCGACAGGATTGACGCCGCCCTGTTCGGGCTTTTTCCGGAATAAACCGTATATTTGTATTGAACTATAAACATTTGACGCCATGCATATCGCAGTCGCCGGAAATATCGGAAGTGGCAAGACCACGCTGACCAAGATGCTCGCCGCCCACTACGGCTGGACCCCGAAGTTCGAGTCGGTGGACTACAACCCCTATCTTGCCGATTACTATGAGGACATGGAACGCTGGTCCTTCAACCTCCAGATATATTTCCTCAACAAGCGCTTCAAGGATGTGGTGGACATCTCCAAGACCGACGACATCATCATCCAGGACCGCACCATCTACGAGGATGCCCGCATCTTCGCGCCCAACCTCCATGCGATGGGCCTGATGAGTACCCGCGACTTCGAGAATTATTCAGACCTCTTCGACCTGATGATGTCCATGGTCAATCCTCCGGACCTGCTGATCTACCTCAAGTCCTCCATACCCAACCTCGTCGCCCAGATCCAGAAGCGAGGCAGGGAGTATGAGAAAGGCATCCGTATCGACTATCTCACCGGCCTCAACGAGCGTTATGACGAGTGGATTGCCGGCTACAAGGGCAACCTCCTGGTCGTCGATGCCGACAACGTCAAGTTCGCCAACCGTCCCGAAGACTTCGAAAAGGTCACCGACATGATTGATGCCAAGCTCTTCGGCCTCTTCCCGGGCTAAGGATCCAGTGACATAAATAAAATAGAGACCGCGCCATTCCCCAAAAGCGCGGTCTCCGTATATAAAACGAACTTAACAAATAGACACGAAATGAAATTTCG
>JAFYZE010000018.1 GCA_017548805.1 Bacteroidales bacterium | reverse complement strand
GTTCTTCAAGCTGAAGGATGATTTCCGCTTCGAAGTGATGGAGGCGGCTGAGATCGAGCAGACGATAGATGTCGGAGAATTATTCAAGGATTGAGAGATGAAAAAAGGACTGAAATACTGTTTCCTTCTCGCCTTGCTGCTTCTCGGCACGGGCGTTTCCTCTCATGCGGCCAATGACAGGAAGCCGAAAAAGGATGCGGGACGGGACACCCTTTATACTGACTTTTATCTGGACACAGTGAACGTCAGCAAGGTCTCCCTGCCCAACGACTACATGATGATAGGCTTCGAAGCCGGAGCCGGCTTCAACCGCATGCAGTTCAACCCGCCCTATACCCAGGCCTGGAGGTTCTCGCCCGAATACTATGAACTGACCTTCACGAAATACTGCAAGATGTTCGGATACATGCCGTATTTCGGCTTCCAGCTGGGCCTCGCATACGGCCACGAGGGATTCAAGATGGTGGAGAATGAGGAGACGGGATACATTTCGACCATACACGGCGCCACCGACTGCGTATATGACGTGGCCGAGATCCAGACCCTGGCCCATATGCATTATGACATCGGGGTTGTCAAACTCATGGCCAACATCGGCCCGTATGCGGGATGGCGTATGGCTATCGAGAGATCCGGCGGCTATGTGGACGAAGAGATCGTACATACCTTCCTGGATACCGACAGGAGATTTGAATTCGGGGCGAAAGCCGGAGCCGGCATTGCGCTCGCTTTCGATCCGATCGAATTCCACCTGAACGCCAAGGTCAGGTACAGCTGGTCCAACCTCACCGACCCGGACTATCTCAGCCCTTACTATTATTCATTCGCATATCCTTTGGATGTCATGGTTACGGCTGGAGTCCACTTCCACATTTCCAGGAAGACCGGCAAGACGAAGGCCATGCTCCGAAGGGAGGCCAAGTCAATCGTTTACGGGGAGGAAAAACAATGAGAACCCTGGAAGTCAAATGCGGCGGCGTCACCATCGGCGGAGGGCATCCGGTCGTGGTGCAGACCATGTGCAACACCCATACCGACGATGTCGAAGCGACATTCAGGCAATGTGTCCGGATGGCGGAAGCCGGGGCGGAGATCATCCGTATCACCGTCCCCGGTCCGAGGGAGGTGGAATCCATCGCCGAAGTCAGGAGACGCCTTCGTTCTGAAGGCATAGATACGCCTATTGTCGCCGACATCCATTTCTCCTCGGCGACCGCAATCGCCGTGGCCCCGGTGGTGGACAAGGTCCGCATCAATCCGGGCAATTTCCACCGCGACCACGACCAGGCCCGCCTGGAGTTCTCACGACTTCTGGAGGTGTGCAGGGAGCATGGCACGGCCATCCGCATAGGCCTCAACCACGGATCGCTCGGAACTTATATCACTGAAAAATACGGCAATACGCCCTTTGCGATGGCCAAGGCCGCGATGGAATGGGTGGACATGTGCATCGATGCGGATTTCATGCAGACCGTCGTTTCCCTCAAGGCCAGCAACACTTCCGTGATGGTGGAAGCTTACCGCCTGCTCGCCGGAATGATGCAGGAGAAAGGCGTCGTCTTTCCCATGCACGTGGGCGTGACTGAAGCCGGCAACGGCGACTCCGGACGGATAAAGTCCTGCGTCGGCATTTCCTCCCTGCTCTCGGAGGGTCTCGGCGATACGGTACGCGTCTCCCTCACAGAGGATCCCGTAAACGAGATTCCTGTAGGGCGCTACCTGTCCGACCGCTACGGAGGACGTACTGCGTCCAGCATGGTCCGCCTGGGCCTCAACGGCCGCTGCGCGGTCGCGGAATATCATGCTCTGTCCAGGGAAAAGTTCCTGCTTGATGCCTCCTGCGACTTCGGCAAACGCCTGCTGGACAAGGAATTGGATGAGGTCACATTTACCGGTACCTATCTTCAGGACGGAAAGGAAGTCTCCGTCGAAGAGTCAGGCTTCGGGGCATACCTTTCCGACGAACTGATGCAGGCCGCACGCCGCAGGTTCTACAAGCCCGAATACATAGCCTGTCCCGGATGCGGCCGTACGATGTACGACCTGCAGGGAGCCTTCGAGGAAGTCAAGCGCCGCACCTCGCACCTTCACGACGTCGTGATAGCCGTCATGGGATGCATAGTCAACGGCCCCGGCGAGATGGCCGACGCTGACTGGGGATATGTCGGAGAGGGAAACCACAAGGTGTCCATATATCACGGCAAGGAACCCGTCCTGCGCCATGTTCCGGACACCGAGGCGGTAGACCGCCTGCTGGAACTTATAGAAGGGCGATGACGCTCTCGCAGGCGCGGACCTTGTCGCCTATCTTAACCTTTATGTCCGCATCGGTCGGGAAGAACATGTCGATGCGGCTCCCGAACTTGATGATGCCACACTGCTCCCCCGCCGTAGTGCGCATGCCGGGCTCTGAATAGCACACTATCCTGCGTGCGAAAGTACCTGCCAACTGCTTGAACATCATATCCTTGCCACCGTCCGTACGGATGGCGGTACAAGCGTGTTCGTTCTCCTCGGAAGCCTTGGGCTTGAACGCCAGGAAATGCTCGCCCGGATGGTACTTGTAGTAGGTCACCACACCGTCCACGGGCCAGAAATTGGCATGGACGTCGAAGAAATTCATGTAGATCGAGACCTGTATGCACTCGCGATGCAGGAACTCCGGCTCGAAAACCTTCTCATTGATGACGATACGCCCGTCCGCCACGGCGGTGACGACATCACCAGAGCCTGCTTTCTCCCGATCCGGCACCCGGAAGAACAGCGTCTGCCAGAAGAGGATCATAAGCACTATGGCCGTCAGCACCCAGAAAACCCATGGGTTATGGAAGATCAGGCGGAACAGGATTATGGCGATGGCGCCAATGATGTAGGCCAATGCAACGGATCCGTATGAGTTGTGGTCGATATGCATGGTCAGAGAAGGTTGAGCAATGAGAGGTAGATGGCGCCGGCCGGAACGGCGAAAATGGCGCTGTCAAAACGGTCGAGCATGCCGCCGTGTCCAGGGATGATCCTGCCCGAATCCTTGACTTCGCTCGCGCGCTTCCACTGGGACTCGAACAAGTCTCCATACACGCCGGCTATGTGCATGATAACGGCCAAAATGATGCCGTGGATCACAGGAAGTTGCAGCAGGCCAGTCATCCTGAGGATGAGGCTCGCCAGCACGGCGAAGGCCATGCCTCCCCAGAATCCTGCCCAGGACTTCTTGGGGGAAATCTCAGGCCAGAGTTTTTTGCCGTATTTCTGCCCGATGGTGCAGCCGACCGCGAACGCACCGATGTCCGAACACCAGATGATCACGAAAAAGCAGAGCAGCAGCAGGGCGTTGAACTCCCCTCCCTGGAAGGCGATGAGGTTGGCCAGCGAGAGTGGTGCAGCGATGTATATCAGGCCGGTATAGATATGCGACAGCCGTTTGAAGTCCGCGCGGTCCTTGGCATACAGCGAGCTGATCATCAGGATGATGACGGGAACCATGGTCAGGCTCAGGAACTTGCCCGACACGTGGAATGCGCAGTTCAGGAACACCAATACGAACATGATGCATCCTGCTATTATGGCCAGGACCTGCTGCGTACGGTACTCCTCGCCGATGGTCATCCGGTAGAACTCCTTCATCATGACGGTCATGATGAAAAGGACGAGGGCGGCGAACAGGAACTTGTCCACCAGTAGTCCCGCCAGCATGATGAGCACGAAGCCTATCCCGGAAAGGGTGCGGACTGTAAGGTTATTCATCACTTCCTTCTTTTTCTGCAGAGGTCTCAGCCGGTTCTGCATCTTCCTTGGCGGCGAGTCTCTCCTCGCCATGCTTGCCGGCTTTGGGGCCGAAGATGGCCTCGATATCCTCGGCCATGATGACTTCCTTGGTGATGAGCTGCTGCGCAAGCTTGTCAAGGCCTTCCCAATTCTCGAGAAGGAGTTTGCGGGTGCGCTCTGTCACACGGTCGACCAGGGATTTGACCTCGGCGTCGATGAGTTCGGCTGTCTTCTCGCTGTAAGGCTTGGTGAGGTCGTAGCCGTCGGACATGTTGTAGAAGGAGAGGTTGCCGACCTTCTCGCTCATGCCGTAATAGGTGACCATGGCATAGGCCATCTTGGTCATGCGCTCGAAGTCGTTGAGGGCGCCCGTGCAAGGCACACCGTCGTTGACGATCTCCTCCGCGACACGGCCGCCGACAAGACAGCACATGTCGTCCATGAGGTCTGAACGGGATATCATGACCTTCTCGTCAGGCAGGCTCCAAGTGAGTCCTAACGCCTGTCCGCGGGGGATGATGCTGACCTTGAGGACGGGGTCGCAACCGGGAAGGAGCCAGCCGGCCACTGCGTGGCCCGCCTCATGATAGGCCGTGAGGCGCTTCTCCTCGGGGCTCATGATGGTCTTCTTGCGTTCGATGCCACCGACCACACGGTCCACGGCATCCGAGAAATCCTGGTTGTCAATGTCTGACTTGCCCTTTCGGGCGGCGGTCAGGGCCGCTTCGTTGCAGACATTGGCAATATCGGCACCGGAGAAGCCCGGAGTGTTCTTGGCGATGAGCTCGAGGTCGAAGTCCTTGGAGAGCTTGAGGCCCTTGAGATGGACCTGGAAGATGTCCTTGCGCTCGTTGAGGTCCGGGAGCGTGACATGTATCTGGCGGTCGAAACGACCGGCGCGCATCAGGGCCTTGTCGAGGATGTCGGCGCGGTTGGTCGCGGCCAGCACGATGACTCCGGTATTGGTGCCGAAACCGTCCATCTCGGTAAGGAGCTGGTTGAGGGTGTTCTCACGCTCGTCGTTGGACGAGAATCCGACATTCTTGCCGCGGGCGCGTCCCACCGCGTCAATCTCGTCGATGAACACGATGCATGGAGCCTTCTCCTTGGCCTGCTTGAAGAGGTCGCGCACGCGGGACGCGCCCACACCCACGAACATCTCCACGAAGTCAGAACCGGAGATCGAGAAGAACGGGACGTTGGCCTCTCCGGCGACGGCCTTGGCCAGAAGGGTCTTGCCGGTGCCGGGAGGGCCCACGAGCAGGGCTCCCTTGGGGATCTTGCCGCCGAGGGCTGTATACTTGCGGGGATTCTTGAGGAAGTCGACTATCTCCATGACTTCCTCCTTGGCGCCATACAGACCGGCCACATCCTTGAAAGTGACGTTGTTGGTGCCTTTCTCGGCGAGCTTGCCGGTGGATTTGCCGACACTGAAGATGCCGCCACCGCCGGCTCCGCCGCCACCCATGTTGCGGCTCATGCCGCGGAACATGAACACCCACATGAGGATGAGCAGGAGTGGGAAGATGATCCATTCGAGGACATCCGCCCATGCCCTGGCGTCATTCTCCATGATGATCTTGACCTGCTGGTCCTCGGGGAGCGAGGCGTTGAGTTCACCGAACTCCTTCTCGGCGTCGAAACGCGCCGATACCAGGAAGGTCAGATGGGGGGAACGGGACGGGACCTGCCCTCCGGGATACTTGTCGGCGTATTTGGCCAGACGGTCGGGCTTGATGGTGATGGTGCCCTTATAGTCGTTGCGGACGAAATGGATCTCCTTGATGTCTCCCTGCCGGAAGATGGACTGCACCTCCGCCCACTCGATCTTGGCCGGCTGCGTGCCGTTCTGGCTGAACAGCATCCAGCCGATGGCGAGGATCAGGAGGATGTAGAACCAGGAGAAATTGACCTTGACGCGGACAACTTTCCGCTTAGGGTCCTTTTCGTCCTTCCTGTCGTTGTTTCCAGTGTTTTCTGCCATATGGTATCAGTCTTCTGCCTCTGCGTCCTTTTTCGCCGCCGGCTTCCTCCTCTCCTTGTAAACCTTCTTGGGAGCGTCGGCCCAGAGGTCCTCGAGCCGGTAGAACTCGCGGTACTGGGTCAGGAAGACGTGCACGACGATATGCCCGTAGT
>JAFYZE010000116.1 GCA_017548805.1 Bacteroidales bacterium | reverse complement strand
CGTGGTCAACGTGGCCGATAGTACCGATGTTGACATGCGGCTTGGTTCTTTGGAAAGTTTCTTTTGCCATAATATTATGAAATTTTAATGTGTTATTACAAAATTAAACCGGCTTGTCAACCGGCGCCCTTGAGCCGGTGATGGGAATTGAACTCATGACCTCATCCTTACCAAGGATGCGCTCTACCCCTGAGCTACACCGGCTTTTGTATGTCCATCGAGCGGAAAACGAGGTTCGAACTCGCGACCCTCAGCTTGGAAGGCTGATGCTCTACCAACTGAGCTACTTCCGCAGTTGTTCCAAGAAAAAAGCGGAAATTCCGCCTTCATCTTAGTGTGGGAGGTGGTGGACTCGAACCACCGAACCCTGAGGGAGCGGATTTACAGTCCGCCGCAATTGCCACTATGCGAACCTCCCATGGCGTTCTTTTCCTTTCGAGCCGATAGAGGGATTCGAACCCACGACCCCGAGATTACAAATCACGTGCTCTGGCCAACTGAGCTATATCGGCGGGTTCAGCGTCCTCATTCGCTGAAAGGGATTGCAAAGGTAGACATTATTTTGGAGTTTGCAAACTTTTTTCAATCTTTTTCGACAAGATTGTGAAGTAGATGCAGTATGCCGTCGCGGTCGAGATTGCACTCCGCCCTTTCGGCCGCCTGAGTGTCCTGAGCGATGAATCTGTCGGGGATTCCGGCGCCGGCGAGACGCATGCCGGAACCGTTGGCGGAGAGGTATTCAGCGACGGCTCCGTACAGCCCTCCCATGAGCGCTCCGTCCTCCACGGTGAGCACCGCTTCGAAGCCTTCAAGGACATCCTTCAGCATCTCCCCGTCGAGGGGTTTGAGATAGCGGACGTCATAGACTGCAGGGGAGAAGCCGTACTCCTCCTTGAAGGCAGCGGCCGCCTCGGCGGCCCTGTACGCTGCCGGGCCGAGGGCGAGGACGGCGATGCGTTCGCCGTCAACGAGCCGGGTGGCCCGGCCCGGCGTCAGGACCTGCCATCCCGCCTCGCGCCAGTCACGGCCTTCGCCGGTGCCGCGCGGATAGCGGATGATCATGGGGTAGTCCTGGTGCAGGGCGGTGTACATGAGGTTCTTGAGCTCCGTCTCGTCCGACGGCGCCGCGATGACCAGTCCGGGTATGCTCCTGTACGCCGCGAGGTCGAAGGCCCCGTGATGCGTGGGACCGTCCTCTCCGACGACTCCTGCCCGGTCGAAGCAGAATGTCACGGGCAGATGCTGTAGGGCCACGTCGTGTATGATCTGGTCATAAGCGCGCTGCGCGAAGGAAGAATATATGTTGCAGAAAGGCCTCAGCCCGCCTGCTGCGAGTCCTGCGGAGAATGTGACGGCGTGCTCCTCCTCTATACCCACGTCGAAGAAGCGGGACGGCATCCTCTCAGCGAGGAGGTTCATCCCGCAGCCGGTGGCCATCGCGGGCGTGATGCCCACGACGCGCCTGTCTGCCTCGGCGAGCTCGCAGAGGACCTCACCGAAGACGTCCTGGTAGCGGTCCGCCTTGTGGGCGGAGCGGATGCGCTCGCCGGTCTCGGGATCGAAGCGTCCCGGGGCATGCCATACGGTAGGGTCGGCCTCAGCGGGGGCGTATCCCTTGCCCTTGGTCGTGATGCAGTGCAGGATGCGCGGTCCCTTGAGCCCCTTGAGTTTCCTCAGGGTCTCCAGGACCTGGTCCATGTCGTTTCCGTCGATGGGACCGAAATACCGGAATCCCAGGGCCTCGAAGAGGTCTCCTCCCGATCCCTTGACTATCCAGGACTTCAGGCTCCTGATCCATCTCTGCAGGAACGCCCTGAGGCGGCGGTCTCCCATCTTTTCCCAGATCTTGCCCTTGAAGCGGTTGTATGCGGGATTGGTGGTGATCCTGAGCAGGTGGTTGTGCAGCGCTCCGATGTTGCGGTCTATCGACTGGTTGTTGTCGTTCAGGATGATGAGGAGGTCGGCGGCGCTGCTGCCGGCATTGTTCAGGCCTTCGAAGGCGAGGCCTCCGGTGAGTGCGCCGTCGCCGATGAAGGCTACGGTCTTTTCCCCGGTTCCGCGCATCTTGGCAGCTTCGGCCAGTCCCAGCGCTGCGGATACGGAAGTGGAGGAATGCCCGACGCCGAAAGCGTCGTAAGGGCTCTCTTCAATCTTTGGGAAACCGCTGATGCCTTCGCGGGTGCGGTTCTGCCTGAACTGCTCCTTGCGGCCGGTCAGGATCTTATGGGCGTACGCCTGGTGGCCTACATCGAAGACGATCTTGTCCTCGGGCGTGTTATATATATAATGTAGCCCGACTATAAGCTCGACGGCGCCCAGGCTGGATGCCAGGTGCCCCGGATTGCGGGAGCAGCAGTCCACCATGTACGAGCGTACCTCGGCGCAGAGCTCCGTGAGCTCGCCTGCATCAAGCGCCCTGATATCTTCAGGTGAATTGACCCTGTCCAGAATCCTGTACATCACTTCAAGTTTGGAAGGGCAAAGGTACGATTTTATTTCAATAATTCTTAAATTCGCGGAAGATAGAGGTACGGATACGATGCGAAAGAGGCGCTTCCCCAACACATACGTGATCATTTCGGCCATCATCCTGGTGTGCGCGCTGGCGACGATGGTCGTCCCTCCGGGACAGTATGTCACTGCCGGGGACGGAACCGTATCTTTCGTGAGCGCAGAGCGCTCCCCGCAGACATGGCAGGTCTTCACTTCCCTGTACAACGGCTTCGTCAAGCAGGCCGGCATTATCGTCTTCATCCTCATCGTAGGGGGCGCTTTCTGGGTGCTCAATGCCACCGGAGCGGTGTCCTACGGTATCAACCGCTTCATTTCCAAGGCCGGAAAATACGACAAGCTCGTCCTGGCCGGCCTCGCGGTGCTGTTTTCGCTGGGCGGCGCAGTCTTCGGGATGAGCGAGGAGACCATCCCTTTCGTAGGCATCGTCGTACCGCTGGTCATAGCCATGGGCTATGATGCCATTACAGGCCTCTTGGTCGTGTATGTGGCATCCAACATCGGGTTTTCCTCGGCTTTCCTCAATCCCTTCACAGTGGGCATTGCTCAAGAGATGTCAGGCCTTCCGCTTTTCTCGGGCATGGGTTACCGCCTGGCCTGCTGGGTACTGCTCACGGGCGTCCTGGTCGCATTCATCCTCGTCTACTCATCCAGGATTCGAAAGGCCCCGACTGAGGTCCTTTCCTCAGTTGTAGCAGATGATCCGGCTGACGGCCGCCGCATGAAATGGATCCTTCTGGCCCTCCTCGTCACAGTGGTCATGCTCATCGTGGGCGTCACCTGTTTCAAGTGGTACATGGCCGAGATATCGGCGCTTTTCCTGGTGATGGGCATCGTCGTCGGCATCCTGGGAGGTTTCAGCGCCAACCGCATAGCCGACGAGTTCGTGGCAGGCGCCAAAGACATACTTTCCGCCGCGCTGATCGTCGGACTCGCCTCCGGCATCATCGTCATCCTGCAGGACGGTCACGTGGTGGACAGTATCCTCCACGGGCTGGAGTCCGGCCTCGGCGGGGCGGGGAAGACCGGCTCCCTCGCACTGATGTACGGCACCCAGACCGTGATCAACCTGCTCATACCCAGCGCTACAGCCAAAGCCGCGGTGACAATACCCATCATGGCGCCTTTCTGCGACATTATCCATCTCTCCCGCCAGGCCATGGTCATGGCCTTCCAGTTCGGCGACGGCTTCACCAACATGGTCACCCCGACTTCCGGCGTGCTCATGGCCGCCCTCGGCATGGCGAAAGTCCCGTACGAAAAATGGGTCAAATGGATATGGAAATACGTTTTGGCATTGATTCTTGCCGGATTTGTGCTACTTTTGCCTACGGTGTTCCTGCCACTGGCGGGATTCTGACGTGAATAATGATAAAAACAATATCTGTCATGACTGAAACCATCAATAAAACCACTCTCCGCGATTCTGCGGCAATGCGCTGGACCGCGCTCCTGCTGCTCGCACTCGCGATGTTCTGCGCCTATATCTTCATGGACATCCTCTCGCCGATCAAGGACCTGATGGAGTCTACGCGCGGATGGGATTCCAAGGCCTTCGGTACGATGGAGGGCGCCGAGACGTTCCTCAACGTGTTCGTGTTCTTCCTCATCTTCGCGGGCATCATCCTCGACAAGATGGGCGTGCGCTTCACGGCCGTACTCTCAGGCGCCGTCATGCTGGCGGGCGGACTCCTCAAGTATTTCGCCATCAGCCCTTCGTTCATTGGCTCAGGCCTTGAGACCTGGTTCACCGACCATCTCAACTGGCACACCGGTGTGGGCTTCATCGACGACGTCCTCCCGTTCTACCACGGGATGCCCGCGTCGGCCAAGCTCGCCGCCATCGGCTTCATGATCTTCGGCTGCGGCTGCGAAATGGCCGGCATCACGGTCAGCCGCGGTATAGTCAAGTGGTTCAAGGGCCGTGAGACGGCTCTGGCCATGGGCTCAGAGATGGCCCTGGCCCGCCTGGGCGTGGCCACCTGCATGATCTTCTCGCCCTATTTCGCTAAACTCGGAGGCCATATCGAAGTCAGCCGTTCCGTCGCTTTCGGCGTAGTGCTCCTCTGCATCGCGCTCATCATGTTCATCACCTATTTCTTCATGGACAGGAAGCTCGACGCCCAGACAGGCGAGGCCGAGGAGAAGGACGACCCCTTCAAGGTCAAGGACATCGGCACCATCCTGTCGAGCCTCGGTTTCTGGCTTGTAGCCCTGCTCTGTGTGCTTTACTATTCGGCTATCTTCCCGTTCCAGAAGTACGCGGTCAACATGCTGCAGTGCAACCTCACCCTGACCGAGCCCGCAGCCGGTTCGTTCTGGGCCGGTGAGGCCGTCACCATCGTCCAGTATATCATCATGCTCGTGGTTGCGGTCTGCTCCTTCGCAAGCAATTTCATCAAGAACAACAAGAATCTCAAATACGGCCTGATGGCCGTTGCAGTCGTTGCCTTGGTGGTCTATTGCATCATGGGCTTCAAGCGCGGCACCGCCGAGACCATCTTCGCGGTGTTCCCGCTGCTGGCCGTCGCCATCACTCCCATCCTCGGCAACTATGTGGACCACAAGGGCAAGGCCGCTTCGATGCTGCTCATCGGCTCGATCCTGCTGGTGATCTGCCACCTGACCTTCGCCTTCATCCTGCCGCTTTTCAAGGGCAGCGCTGTAGGCGGCGCCATAGTGGCTTATGTCACCATCCTTGTCCTTGGCGCAAGCTTCTCGCTGGTGCCGGCCGCCCTGTGGCCGTCAGTGCCTAAGCTCGTCGACGCCAAGGTCATCGGCTCGGCCTATGCACTCATCTTCTGGATCCAGAACATCGGCCTCTGGCTCTTCCCGATCCTGATCGGCAACGTGCTCACCAGCACCAATGCCCCCGGCACGCCCCCCGACCAGCTCAACTATACCTGGGCGCTGGTGATGCTTGCGTGCCTCGGCATAGCTGCAATGCTGATCGGTCTCTACCTCAAGGTGGTGGACGGCAGGAAGCATCTCGGACTTGAGGAGCCCAACATCACGGAATAGGATGGCTGAAGAAGTGAAACGCCGTTTCTCGCGGCTAGCATGGGTGGCACTGGCTTGTCTGGTGGTGCCCATGTTTGCGTCATATTTCTTCGACGACATGTTCTCGACGATCTCGTACCTGTTCGAGGACCCGTCGAGGACTGCGCTGGGTTGGGATGCCGCCGGATACGGCCTGTATACCAGCGGCTACAGCGTATTGTGCGTGTTCGGAGGACTGGTGATATGCGGTATCCTGCTGGACAAGTGGGGAGTGCGCATCACCGGTTCCATTTTCGTCGGCATGATGGCGGCGGGCGCCCTGCTGGTGCTGCACGCCATCACGGCCGGATATGCCCCGGCCAAGTCCCTGCGTCTGGCGTATGCCGGATGCATGTTCTTCGGACTTGGCAGCGAGATAGCCGGCACGGCCGTGACGCGTTCCATCGCGAAATGGTTCCGTGAAGGGCCGATGGCGCTGGCCATGGGCCTGCAGCTGGCCATCGCCCGCCTGGGCACGGCCGTCGCGCTGGTCGCGGCGCCGCGCCTCGTCGTGGAGAATGCCGGCCATGTCTACAGCCTCGCCGAGACGGCCCGTCCGGCCGTTTTCGGCATAGGGCTGATGGCTGCCGGCCTTCTGCTCTGGGCCATCTTCGTGGCACTCGATGCCCGGTACGACAAGTCGCACGGGGCGTCGGAGGAGATTGCCGCGGAGGATCCCTTCAAGCTGTCCGATGTGTGGAAAGTATTGACCAACAAGAATTTCTGGCTGCTGGGCCTGCTCTGCGTCCTGTTCTACAGCAGTATCGTAGCGTTCAAAAAGTTTGCCGGGGCCATCCTCATACCCCGTTTCGATATCCCGGCTGCCACTGCCGGATGGATGGTGTCCATGCTGCCTTTCTCGACCGTGATATTCGCCCCTCTCTTCGGCTTGCTGGTCGACAAACGCGGCAAGGGAACGCGTTGGATGATACTCGGCTCCATTCTTGCCTTGGTTGCCCACCTGCTGCTGGCTTTCGCCCCTGCGGGAGTACCGTTTTACGGCTATCTCAGCATGGTGTTCCTTGGCTTCGGCTATTCGCTCGTCCCGGCTGCGCTGTGGCCCTCGGTACCGAAAATCGTGCCCGACAAGGTGTTGGGCACGACTTATTCGTTGATATACTGGGTGCAGAACCTCGGTCTGCTGTCCTTCAAATGGCTGGCCGGCATCATTCTCGGCGCTGCGGCCGTGGGAACGTCCAACGGTCCCGTCAGGGTCGAACTGATGTTCGTAGGTCTCTGCATAGCCGCGGTCGTCATCGCGCTGCTTTTCGCCCGCGTCTCGCGCCGCCGTCCCGAACTCCGCCTCGACGCCCCTTCGGGCAAGTAAACATTATCAGAGTTTCCTGAGGGAAGCGCCGCGGGCGACCTGGATGACGTCGACCCTGGTATCCGCTTCGGCTTCGTAGGAGCATGTGGAGGCACCCGTGGCCTCCACGGAGATCCTCCGTATGGCCGACACCTTGCAACTGGCTGCGCCTGACAGTTCGACCTCAACATCATGAGCCTTTGCGCTGCGGGTATCGATCGATGCTGCGCCGCTGCCCTCTATGTCGAGTTCGTGAAGCGTCTCGGCGGACTCGATGTCCACGCGGGCCGCTCCTGATGCCTCTATCGAGACTTCCCTGTAACTTCCCTTGAGGTCGGCCCTAGCGCTGCCTGAGAGTTCGGCGTCCAGTTCCGGGCATCTGGAGTTAAGCTTGATCTTTCCGGCTCCGGAGATGTCTATCGACACTTCGTCGAAATCTCCGGTAAGGTCGGCTTCGGTGGCGCCGCTGAGGGAAATCTGCAGCTCAGGTGCCGACAGTGAAAGACCTTTGGCATGGGTGGCTCCGCTCATGTCGAGCAGGAATCTGCCGTTACGCAAGGCGGGGAAGGCACCGTTGACGTTGAGTGCGGCGGCGCCGCTGAGCGAGACGCTCTCCAGGAGCGGCATGCTCACGTCTGCGCGGACGACACCCGACCTCTCGTCAGAGAGCTTGCGCTGGACGGAGTTCGGCAGGTCTTTCATCCTGAGTACCAGCTGGCCGTGGCTGACTTCGGCGACTATGTACTGCTCCAGGTAGTCGGGGGCCTCGATACTGACGGAGAAAGTGGAGGAAGGGCTCAGTTCCACATGGAATAAGCTGGAAGCCTT
>JAFYZE010000017.1 GCA_017548805.1 Bacteroidales bacterium | reverse complement strand
TACCGCCAGGTCACCATGGATACCTATGCCGACATGAAGGCGCTGAAGCGCCGTTTCCCCGTGGCGATGGGTGATGCCCGCAGGGCCTTCAAGCATTACCTGAAGGAGGTCAACGGGGGCCGTCCGTTCGTGCTGGCGGGTTTCAGCCAGGGCGGACAGATCGTCGTCGAACTACTCAAGGAGATGCCTGACAGCATAGCGCAGAGGATGGTGGCCGCTTATGTCCTCGGCTGGAAGATATCCAAAGAAGAGCTGGAGAAGTATCCGGTCATCCGGCCGGCGCAGCGCTCCGACGACACCGGCGTGACCATCTGCTACAACTCAGTGCGCCGGCCTGAGGATGCCTCCGATCTTGTCAGTGGTGGCAATGCCGTCGCCATCAATCCCGTCAACTGGCGCACGGACTCCACTCCGGCCGTCATGCACGACACGCTGACGGTCACGCTCGATCCTGCGACCAAGCTTCTGCTTGTGGACGGGTATGATGTCGTGGATTACGACACTTCATTCTTCAGTGAAGGCTGTTACCACACCTTCGAAATCCGCTGGTACAGCGATTATCTGCTCGAAAACATAGAGGCACGCACCGAAGCCTGGCTGGCGGAGAACGGCCGGTAGACTACGGTACGGGATCATATCCGCTGCCGCCCCATGGGTGGCAGCGCAATATGCGTTTCAGCGAGAGCCAGAACCCCTTTATCGGACCGTATTTGCGGAACGCCTCCAGTGCATACTGCGAGCATGTCGGCGTGAAGCGGCAGGTCGGCGGCTTGAGCGGGGATATGCATCGGCGGTAGAAGAGTATCAGCCCTATGAAAGGGGCGCTCAGCACCTTGCGCACGACTCGGCGTATGTCAGACCACGCACTCATACGGACTGGGCGGATATAGACTGCAGGATGTTGGCCACATCCTGGCGTATTTCCTGATAATCAATGATTTCCTTGGAATTGTAGACCAGCATGAGGTCCAGGGGTCCTGCTACGCCGAGCAGTTCCTTCTGGGTGCGGTAGCTCTCGCGAAGGCGGCGCTTCAGGAGATTGCGCTTTACAGCGCGCTTGAAAATACGCTTGGAGACTGAGACCATGATGCGGTTGGTCTCGCTGCCGCCGGGGTTGAGGACGCAATACTTCAGACAGCCCGACGTGCCCCAGCGCCCTTTCTTCATCAGGGCACCGATGGCTGTCTTGCCTGACAGCCGCTCATGCTTGGGCAGTGTCCGGTCCATGTCTCCGTGGAGATATATTATTGGTTGTCCTTAAGGTAGCTTTCGATGGCTCCGGCAACGGAGCGGTGCTCCGGCGAAGGGGCCTTGACTGCGATCTGCAGTCCTGCGTCCTCCATGGCCTTCACTATGGAACGGCCGTAGGAGATGAAACGGATGCCGCCCTGCGTGAACTCCGGGAAGTTCTTGTACAGGGACTCCACGTCGGAGGGATTGTAGAACACGATCATGTCGTACGATGCGGGATCAAGTCCTTTGAGTTCGTTGGATACGGACTTGACGAGGACCACGGTCGTATAGTCCAGTCCTTTCTCGTCGAAAAGCCTGGTCATGGCCTCCGGCTTGGAGTTGTCGGAAGTGGTGATCAGGAACTTCTCCCCCTTGTGCTTGGTGCCGATGAGGTCGATGACCGACTGAGGGGTGCCGTTGCCGTAGAAGATCTTGCGCTTGCGGAAGATGATGTGCTTCTGAAGGTACATGGCCACAGCCTCCGTGGTGCAGAAATACTTCATGGTCTCGGGGATCTTGATCCTGAGGTCATCCGCCATCATGAAATAAGCGTCGATGGCATGCCTGGAGGAAAAGACGACGGCAGTGAAATCGAGGAAATTGATCCTCTGCGCCCTGAACTCCCGTGAGGAAAGGGGCTCGATGGAATAGAAGGGCTCGAAATCGATCTGCACTCCGTATTTTTCAGTCAGCGAGACGTATGGGGAAGTATTCGTCGGCTCTTTCTGCGAAATAAGTATCTTGTTGACGGTCATCTATTTAAGCGCTTTGTCCCGGCATCTTGGGGGCATCAGAGCAGGATGCATCCGGCTATCAACGCCCCGGTGGGGATGAATTCAAGGGCGCAAAGATACAAAAAAGTAGTTAAAGGTCCGCAATATGAGAGTAAAATTTGACTTTTGCGCAGGATGGCAATCAAATACATGACAGCGAGTTCGTACAGCAGAATGGTGCGTCCCGTTCCGTCGGGGATGTCCGTGAACCCTATGACTCCCGCGGTCAGCACCAGAAGGAGGCCCGCCAGTATCCAGTAGTTGAAGAAGGAAGTGTGCGCCGTGTGGAATGTCTCCGGACGCGGCGCCCTCATGTAGCAGAAATAAAAGGCAAGGTACTTGACGAGGAGCCAGATGATGATGATACCCAGCGTGACCGGACTGCTCCAGGCTTCCGGGATCCTGTCCAGGATGTCAGCGCTGAAAAAGCCGTAACGGTCCGCTACAAGGGCTATCGGGAGGGTGATTATGGTGGCAAGGGTGTTCCTGTCCCCTTTGAGCTGGACACTTGCGTCAATATTGACGCAGGCTTTCCAGCGGGAAAGGCTGTCGAAAAGCAGCGGTGCTATATTGAGGAAAATCCTTATGGTGAGGAACATAAGGAGCGTCGCGATGATGACGAGCACCATGTTGACGGGGAAACTGCTCCATGTCTGGACACTCTCGGCATAGTTCGCGGTGATGCTGTCCGGCATCTCGAGGGTGCCGGAAGCGAAAGCCCGCGAAGCGGGGAGTATGACGCTGGTGGAGTCGGTCATCAATTTCCTCTTTTAGCCTTGTACCCCATACTCTGGAGAAGTGCGGTGACCTTGTCGCGCAGGTCGCCTTGGACGGTGATCTCGCCGTC
>JAFYZE010000115.1 GCA_017548805.1 Bacteroidales bacterium | reverse complement strand
GATGGGTCAGATGCTCTCCCGCATGGATCCCGACTACGAGTCCAACCCGGACATCAAGTGGAATTTCACCAAGTTCCTCGTCGACCGCAAGGGCCGCGTCGTGGCCCGTTACGAGCCGATGGTCACACCGGAAGAGCTGGCTGCTTACATCGAGGAGCAGCTGTAGAGGCTATTTGAGCATATTCTCCCTTTTGCGGGCGTAGTACTCGCTCCGCTTGGGATTTTCAGGAAACCAGCCCTTGAGAACGCGTCTCTCCTGGGCTGTTATTTCGTGTATGCCCCAGAAGAATGAGAAAGCAGCGGCCCCCAGGATGGTGGACCAAATACTGCTGTCAACGAACAGGGAAGCGGCGGCGAACAATGCTCCGGCCAGAGCCAGTACCCACCAGCTCTGCTTGCCCCAGTAGTACTCCATCTTGATGACGATGGGGTGACATACCCCTATTATCAGGAACACCGCTGCCCCGACAATGATACCTTCAAATTTCATAGTCCGTATCTAAATTCGTTTTACGGGGGACAAATCTAAGCAAAAAAACTGATGTAATTATCCCATCAAGACATCGAGCACCATCATAAGGGCGAAGCCGAGGGCAAAGCCCACGGTGCCGATGTTTGAGTGCTCGCCTTGGGAGGCCTCCGGGACCAGCTCTTCCACCACGACATAGAGCATGGCGCCGGCGGCGAAGGCCAGCAGATAAGGCATCATGGGCGTGACGGCCGCGGCCAGGAGGATGACCAGCGCGCCGCCGATAGGCTCGACGATACCGCTCAGGGCGCCGACCCAGAAGGATTTCCAGCGGCTGTTGCCGGCGGCGCGCAGCGGCATCGAGATGATGGCCCCTTCGGGGGCATTCTGGATGGCGATGCCGAGCGAGAGCGCGAGCGCGCCGGCGGCAGTCATGCCTGCGCCGCCGCTCAGCGCTCCTGCGATGGCCACGCCCACCGCCATTCCCTCCGGGAAATTGTGGATGGTCACGGCCAGCGCCAGCATAGTGGTCTTAGACAGTTTGCTCTTGGGACCTTCAGGACCGCCTACGGGATGAAGGTGCGGCGTGATATGGTCGATCAGCAACAGGAAGGCGAAGCCGCCCAGCAGGCCGATGGTCGCCGGCCAGACGCCGCCCAGTTCCATTCCGGGGATCAGCAGCGACCAGACGGAAGCGGCCACCATTACGCCCGATGCGAAGCCCAGCAATACCTTCTGCAGCAACTCGGGCATTTCCTTCTTCATGAAAAAGACGAAAGACGCGCCGAGCGCTGTGCCCAGGAAGGGAATAAGCAATGCAGTCATCGTAGCACTCATAATGATTCGAAGGGTTTGTCGCCGTCACCGGTGACGGCCATGCACTCCATCTCCACCAGCCAGGTGGGGCGGCAGACAGGTGCGAGGACATATATGGGATTCAAGCTGGGGCAGTCGCGCTGCAGGACCTCGCGGACGCACTGATAATCAGTTGCATTCCGCAGATAGACGATGCTGTATTGAATGTCTTCGAAGCCTGCTCTAGCTTCTTTGAGGAGGGCGTCGACATTCTCCAGCATCCGCTCCGTCTGCTTCCGCGGGTCGTCCACATGGAGGACATTCCCTTCCTTGTCGATGCTGGCGGTTCCGCTGATGAATATGTGCTTGCGGTCGCCGTAGGTAACGGCGGTACCGCGCTCGAAAGTGACGCCGTACAGGGCCGTTGGGCTGAGATAATCGTATGCGTGGAGGTACTGGATCTGCTCCTCTTTCAGGCCTTTGACGGAATAAGCGTCCATCCGGACCAGCTGCCTGGGATCGGCGCTGAAACCGGCGATGCCCGTGCTTGAGATGAAATGCGTGTCCGGAGTCAGGCCGATGCGGTCGAAATAGTCCCGCCGTCCCTTTACCACGCCGCCGTAGTTAGTATCGACGTCCCGAACAAAGATCCAGGTGCGAATGCATTTTTCGGCGACGGTCATGTCTTTTCCGGCCAGAATGGAGTCATAGGCCTTGAAAATATCCGCCATCTGGGCCTCCGAACCGTCTTCTTCGGACTTCATTCCGCCGGTCCAGACATGCTCGTATCCGTTGTGCGTGAAGACTCCGTCCTTGAACTCTCCGCCCTCGACTGCGTACACCCAGGCTGCGATCTTCGTGCCGTCCAGCGGAGGCTGGCCGATCACGGAAGTCGCGGCGGCCGGCAGGGCGCGAAGCGCAGCTTCCAGCCTGCCGGCCTGCCCGGCCGGGTCGCTCAGGAAGAAGCGCCTAAGCAGGACGGTCTTGCCAGCCGTGGCCGCCGAATAGGCGTCCAGCACAGCATGGAGCTGGCCTTCGAAAGGAAGGGAGCCATCCTCGACCTGAATGGTCAGATGATACTCGGAGATACCTTCCTGTCCGGCCTGAAAGCGGCTTGTCCGTATTTTGACCATTTTGTCTTGCCTGCCGAGCAGGAATCGCAGCACCGCTTCGTTGAACGCATCAGGATTCTTATTGGCTACGAAATGGCTGCCCGGGATGATGGACAGTTCCGCGCCGGGGATGGACCCTGCGATCAGGCGTGTGTGCTTGTCCTTTATCATGTCCTTGTCGCCGGCGATTACCAGCGTCGGGCACTGTATCCGTGCAAGCTCTTCCGGCTTGATGTTGGGGTCGTTGACCATCAGACCCAGCATCTCGGCATTCTTCCTGGCGTCCAGACTCCTTTTGGAGAACAATCTTGCCACCCGGTAGCCGATTTCTATAGGGATCTGGATCTTCCTCTTTACGCCGGAAGGATCCAGGTTGGCCCCGTCCAGAATTAGCTTCTCCACGCGCTCCGGATGCATCATGGCAAACACCATCGCGATATTCCCGCCGTCGGAAAAGCCCAGGACATGCGCCTTCCCGATGCCCTGCTGATCCATGAAAGCCAGCAGGTCCTCCGCGAACTGCCGGATGGTGAACGGGGCTTCGCCGCGAGGCGTCTGCCCGTGCCCCCTCGTGTCGAGGGCAATCACCCGGAAATGCTTCGCGAACGGCTCCATCTGATGCTCGAAGTAGCCGCAGTCCTCGCCATTCCCGTGCAGCAGTATCAGCGGGAATCCCGTTCCTTTCTCAATATAGTAGTGCCTGATATCCATCTTTGTCGTTCTGCTCCCAAACGGGCGGTTTCCTGGTGTTATGCCGTCAGGGCCGGAAACAAAGATACGTTATTTTGAGTATATTTGTCCATGGACCGTTCGAAACAGATCATTCGCACCAGTGTCATCGGCATCATTGCCAATGTGCTCCTGGCTGGATTCAAGGCCCTTGTGGGCCTTCTGGCGCATTCCGTGGCCATCGTGCTGGATGCCGTCAACAACCTCAGCGACGCGCTTTCCAGCGTCATCACCATCATCGGCACCAAGCTTTCGGTGCGCCCGGCCGACCGGAAGCATCCTTTCGGCTATGGCCGCGTGGAGTATTTCACGGCCATTATCATTGCGGTGATCGTGCTTACGACAGGTATCACTTCGCTGATCGAGTCCATTAAAAAGATCATCAATCCCACGCAGCCGGATTATACGACCGTCACGCTGGTCGTCATCATCGTTGCCATTCTGGCCAAGCTGGCGCTGGGATGGTATGTCCGCAGCCAAGGGAAGAAGTTGGACAGCGACGCCTTGATCGCATCCGGCTCCGATGCGCTTTTCGATGCCGTCATCACGCTGGCGACGCTGATCTCCGCCGGGATCATGCTGATCTGGAACGTCTCCCTTGACGGATATCTGGGCGCGCTCATCTCCTTGGTCATCATCAAGGCCGGTATCGAGATGCTCGCTTCGCCCATCAACCAGCTGCTGGGCGCCCGTGTCTCTCCGGAACTCATCCGTGAGATCAAGTCGGAGGTTGCGGGCCTGGAGGGCGTGCAGGGCGTCTTCGACATCATCCTGCACGGCTACGGCCCCAACCTGTCCATCGGCTCGCTCCACATCGGAGTGCCGGACACGATGACCGCCCACCAGATCCACAGCCTGACCCGGCAGATAACCGAAATGATGGCCGCCCGCCACGGGATAATCATGACCGTGGGCATCTATGCCAATGCCACTGGCGACAACAGGGATGCCGAGCTCCAGAGGACCGTCGTCTCCACGCTGACCCGCCAAGAGCATGTCCAGCAGGTCCACGGCTTCTATTGCTACGATGACGGGCGCATCTCCGTCGATGTCGTCCCGGACCTCTCGATCCATGACGACCAGGCCTTTATACAGGCCCTTTTGGATCAAGTGAGGCAGGTCCTCCCCGACCGCCAGGTCAGCATCGTGCTCGACCACAACTACAGCGACTGATCCGCCGCTGCAGCGCCGCCGAAACAATTATCCTCTGACGAAGGTGGATTTGGGAGCGAAAACGCCGTTTTTGCTCCCATTTCGCTGTTTTTGTGCGATATGGGAGTGAAAAGGGCGAATCTGCTCCAGTTTTGCGTTTTTTGTGCGATTTGGGAGCAAAAGGGGCGGCTCTGCTCCCCAAGGGGAGGTTATTTCTCGCGGACGGCTTTGCCGGTGAGGTGTTCGATGGTAAACTCCAGGATTTCAGCTCTGGGGCCGTTGTGGGTGATGTCCGCCTCGATGTCGTAGCCCTCGGGGAAGTATTTCTGCGCAAGGGAGAGTAGCCGGGCATGGCGCTCCGCTTCGTCGGCGACGGACTTGACGCGGCCGAAGCAGATCACGCTCTTGACGTGATACCACCAGTCGCCGGGCTCCTTTTCGGGCTCGCCGAGCACCGTGAAGCAGGCCTTGTCGCAGGCGCGGAGGGCGTCAAGCTTGTGACCCTCCCTGGCGCTGTGGAAATACAGTTTGCCATCCTCGAACACGAAGTTGATAGGAACGGAATACGGATACCCGCCATCGCCGACGACGGAAAGGAATCCCCTGTAGGCATTCGCCAGAATGCTGATGCACTCTTCCTCCGGAAGGGCCTGTTTCGACCGGCGCATCGGCCGGAAATCCATCTGTTCGCTCATACAATTCAGTTTGAGGGAAATATGGAACCAAATATACGATTTTAGCCGGGATTTACAGCAATCGTACGGAGGATTGCGATTTGGTAATGAGAGGATTAAATCCTATCTTTATGACATTCTGAATAAAAGGAGACGAAACTATGAATGAGAAGATGCAGGCCATAATCGACACCAAGGTCGAGAATGGAACGGTAGCCATGTGGTGGCTGGGCCAGATGGGACTGATTGTCAAGTCCGCCAGTACGATGATAGTCATTGACTATTATGCCACTCCATTACCGACGAGGCAGGTCACACCGCCGATCCCGGCAGATGAGCTGACGGGAGTCGATGCTTTCCTGGGGACGCATAACCACATCGACCATATCGACCATCCTGCATGGAGGATATGGGCGAATACCAACCCTGAGGCCAAGTTCGTCTTCCCGCGGGCGCACAAAAGATCAATCTCCAACGACAAGATAGCGGACAGCAATGCGGTCGGCTTAAATGCAGGGGAGTCAGTCCAGATTGGCGACATGACCATTCATGCAATCGCCGCGTCGCACGAGTTCCTGGACCAGGACAAGGAGACGGGTCTCTTCCCGCATCTTCAGTATATAGTCGAGTGCAACGGCGTGAGGATACACCATGCGGGCGATACGGTCCGGTACGAAGGAATGATGCCTGCGATCAAAGCCTTCGGGGCCATTGATGTCGAGCTCATCCCCATCAATGGCCGTGATGCAAGACGCCTGCGGCGCAACTGCATCGGCAACATGACATATCAGGAAGCCGCGGACCTCGCGGGCGATGTCGAGCCCAAACTGGTCATCCCGGGACACTGGGACATGTTTGCGGACAACAGTGCCGATCCTACCCTTTTCGAGGAGTACATCAAGACGAAATACAAGGACCGGCTGACCTGCAGGATTCCCAAAGTCTTGGAAAAGATAGTCGTAAAGGCATAGGGTGATACTAAAGCCGCCAGGGTTTATGAGAAAAGTGTTTCTGATCCTGCTGTTTGCCGGAGGCGTCTTCGCCTGCTCCGGCCCGTACAAGAAGGCCTTCCACGAAGCGGATGCCTTGCTGGCAAGCGCGCCTGACAGCGCGCTTGTCCTGCTGGATCGGATTCACGAATCTGGATTGCAGTCACGGCGCTCGAAGGCGGAATACGCTCTGCTCAACGCACGGGTGCAGGACGCCAATTATGGCTTTGTGCCGTCGGTATATGAGGAAGGACTGTCAGAAGCGGCGGAGTATTTCGAGAAAAAGAGCCCCTTGGAGGACCGGCTATCTGCCTGGTATCTGCTGGGGAAGATCCAGTTGGCGGACGACGCCCTTTACCGCGCCGTCGTCTCCTTTGAGCATGCCCTCGCCGCGGCAGATGAACTCAGGGATGATGGCGCCCGCGGGGAGATCTACCGCCAGCTCGCTTACGCTTACAACGCATCCGGCCAGCATGTCGCTTCAGCACGTCAGTTGTATGACTCCTATCAGGCTTTTACCCGTGCCTCGATGGACGAGGAGAGCCGACGGACGCTGCTTGAATATGGACAGGCCTGGTACAACTTCGAACGCTATGACGAAGCTTCGTCCATTTTCAATACCGTGCTTGCGCAATCCGTTGAGGCGAAGGACACCCTCACCCAGGTCCGATGCCTCCAGAATTATTCCGCCATGCTGCTGGAGATGGACCCTGTTGACCCCGGTCTCGCCCATGACATGCTCGTCCGTGTCAGGGACGAATTGCATTATCCGCTGGGCAGCGCGGACTGGGGAGTGCTGGCCTACGCGGCTGCGCTGCTGGGCCAGGACGCCGAGGCCCAGCGCTGCCTGCTGCAGGCCCGTGCACGCGTGGAAACGGTCTCCGACCGCAACAGACTGCATTTCCGCGAATACCAGGTGGCTTCACGCGCGGGAAGGACAGCCCAGGCACTTCAAGCCCTGGAGCGGGTGACGGCCTCAGGCAACGAGGAAGACATCTCCGCCCTCCGCAGTGCCGTCACCTTGGCGCGCGAGGACTATCTCCAGGCCCGCGAGGAGCTTGCCTCCGAGCGGCTCCGTACCCAGCGCATGAAGCAGATTGCCCTGCTGCTCTTCCTGATAGCAGTGAGCAGCACGGCGCTCTGGTATCTGCGCGCCCGTCGCATAGCTCATGAGAAGGCCCTGGCGGAGGAAAAGGCCGAGACTGAGCGTTACATCGGCATTGCCGAAGAGCTCCAAGCCCGGCTCGGGGAGACCTCCCGTCGCCTGCGCGACACTGCCTCCGGCAAGAATGATGTCCTGGAGCGCCTCTGCGAGCAGTATTACGTTTTCGAGGGCACGGACAAACTGCAGAACAACCTCCTCAAGGAAGTCCGGCAGGCCGTCGAGGGACTCCGTAATGACAAGAAAGTCCAGGCACGCCTGGAGCGCTCAGTCGACGCCACATTGGATGGGGCTGCGTCCAAACTTCGCGCCGAACTGCCCAACTGCAAGGAGGAGGATGTGCGCCTGTTCGTGCTTGCGGCGTCTGGTTTCAGCCGCACGGCGATGGCTACGCTGATGGACAAGGAAAAAGGGGTGATAAACAACCGCCTCTGGCGCCTCAAGGGGCGCATCGCGGGCTCCGAAATCCCCGATAAGGACCTGCTTTTGAGTTGTTTGGAGTAATTCTGTAAACCACTGATTATCAAGATGTTGCAAGGCGCGAGATTTTTTTGCGCTCTCCTTGTTTGTATATGTTTGATAATCAATGAATTACAACTGTCTCGCGAGATTTTTTACACCCGCGATTTTTTGGAGAACGCCTGAGCGCGTCCGTAACTTTGCACCAGACAAACTCAAACACGCAAAGTTATGGAAACGAAGAAATCTCCCAAGGCTTCCCTCGAAAGCAAGAGGGTCCTTTTCATGGAACTCGGACTCATCCTGTCCCTGCTCGCCGTCTTAGGCGCTTTCTCCTACAGTTCCACTGTCCGGAAGTCGCCGGTGCTCATGGATACCGCCCAATTCATCGAAACGATAGAGATAATTCCGATCACGCAGGAAATGCCCCCGGAGCCTCCCCAAGTGCCGTCCCTTCCGCAGCTGTCCGAATACCTTGAGATAGTTGACGACGACATTGAGACGATGGAGATCATCAGTTTCGATGATATCAACATCGACATCCCCGTATATGAATACCGGTATGAAGTCGTGGAAGAAACGGAAGAAGAGGAAGACATCCCCTTCGTGAAGGTGGAGCACAAACCGAGCTTCCAAGGCGGAGACGCCAACACTTTCAGCCGCTGGATAGCGCAAAACCTCCATTATCCGGAAACCGCCAGGGAGGTGGGCATACAGGGCCGCGTGATCCTGCAGTTCACCGTAATGAAAGACGGAACAGTGGGGAATGTCAAGCTCATGCGCGGCGTGGATCCGCTGTTGGACCAGGAGGCCATGCGGGTCGTCTCCGCCTCCCCGAAATGGGAGCCCGGCCGCCAGCGTGACCGTGCTGTCAACGTCTCCTATACTTTTCCGGTCATCTTCCAGCTCCGCTAGTCTCTTAGAAAAAGAGTTTGTGGGATAGGCGTGAGGGCTGGATGGCGATACCGAAACGGACCATGTGCCTGAGGAAGACATCCGGGACGGCGCAATCCAACTGATTCTCGTCGTAGCCGTAGTGGTAGCGGGCGACAAGATAGAACCAGTCTTGTGAGCGTGTGGGCCGCAAGGCGATCTCCGCGCTCACATTTGCCGGTATATCTCCTTTGAACAAAGGCGTCACCGATGCGGAAGCCATCAGCCAGCGGCCTTTCGTGTGGTAGCAGAGGCCAAGGTTGAGATAGCCCTGATATTTGTCCAGCATTTCAAGGGAAAAGTCGTTGAAGATGGAGCCTTGGCCGAAACGTCCGGTCAGCTGGGCCGTGAAGTGGCTGCCGAAAGTATGCGTATAAGTGGCGAAGATGTAACCGATGCTGCGCGAGAGGCTGCCGTCATAGCCATTGGACCGGTGCTCGAAACCGAAGAGGATGTCGTCGGTCACCGTACCGTCGCTCCCTTTCCGGAACGGGTGATAGACATATACTCCGGGGGTGAAAATGTGGCTCTTGAAAGGATTGGACGGCTTGTAGATCTCCCAGACCGACAGTTGGGAATAAGCGAAGAACAGGTCCCAGTCTTTTCCTCCCATGTCCTGGAAGGCGTTGAACTTCATGCTGATCTGGAAAGTCATGTC
>JAFYZE010000114.1 GCA_017548805.1 Bacteroidales bacterium | reverse complement strand
CTCCTGGCACCTCTGCGAGACCCTCGGTCTCGACCCCGCCCGCACCAAGCGCATCGTCTTCCACGAGATCACCAAGGACGCCATCCAGAACGCCGTCAAGAATCCCCGTACGATAGACATGAACCTTGTGAACGCGCAGCAGGCCCGCCGCGTGCTCGACCGCCTCGTAGGCTTCGAGCTCTCGCCGGTGCTCTGGCGCAAGATCCAGCCGAAGCTTTCGGCCGGCCGCGTTCAGTCAGTCGCGCTGCGCCTCATCGTGGACCGCGAGAAGGAGATCATGGCATACAAGAACGAGGCGTTCTACCGCGTGGACGCGGTCTTCCATCCGGAAGGGACACCCGCCTCCGTCAAGGTCAAGGCCACGCTCGGCACCCGTTTCAATACTCTGGAGGAGGCCCGCAAATTCCTCGAGGACAGCATTGGGGCGCGCTTCACCATCGGCTCCCTCGAGAGCAAGGAGACATCGCGCTTCCCCGCTCCGCCCTTCACCACCTCCACCCTCCAGCAGGAGGCGGCACGCAAGCTCCATTTCTCCGTAAACGTGACGATGCGCCTGGCGCAAAGCCTGTACGAGCGCGGACTCATCACCTACATGCGTACCGACTCCACCAACCTTTCCTCGCTGGCCCTCGGCACGTCCAAGAAGTTCATCCTCGACAATTTCGGAGAGGAATACGCCCATCCGCGCCAGTTCCGCACCCATTCCAAGGGCGCGCAGGAGGCGCACGAGGCCATACGCCCGACCTTCATCGAGAACACTGTCATAGAAGGTTCTCCGCAGGAGCAGAAGCTTTACAACCTCATCTGGAAGCGCACTGTGGCCTCGCAGATGGCTGACGCACGCATCCTCAACACCTCCATCAAGGTCGACTCGGACAAGCGCGAAGAGAAGTTCAGCATCCAGGCCGCCCAGGTCCTATTCGACGGCTTCCTCAAACTTTACATGGAAGGAACCGACGACGAGACGGGCGACGACGAGGAGACCGTGCTTCCTCCGGTTCATGTCGGAGACGTCATGGAGTCCAAGGGAATCACCGCGGAATGCAAGTTCACCCAGGCCCCGCCGCGTTACTCCGAGGCCACCCTCATCAAGAAACTCGAAGAGCTCGGCATAGGCCGGCCTTCCACATACGCCCCTACCATCAGCACCCTCACGACCGGCCGCGGCTACATCGTCAAGGGCGACAAGGAAGGACGCAAGGTCCCCGTCACCAACCTGGCACTTAAGAACGGCGTCGTGAGCGAAAGCTCCAAGACCGAGATAGTCGGGGCCGAGAAGGGCAAGCTCCTGCCCCAGGAGATCGGAATGATAGTCACGGACTATCTCGTCCAGAATTTCCCGGACATCCTCGACTACGATTTCACCGCCAATGTCGAGAAGGATTTCGACCGCATTGCCGAAGGCAAGCAGGTCTGGAATTCCATGATAGGGACATTCTATTCCCCGTTCCACAGCAAGGTGGAGGACGTGCTCGGCGACAGGCAGTACAGCAAGGTCAGCCGCGAGATAGGCATCGACCCTTCGGACGGCCAGCCAGTCATCGCGCGCTTCGGACAGTTCGGCCCGTACGTGCAGAAGGGCGAGGGTGAGAAGCGCCAGTTCGCCAGCCTCGAAAAGGGCCAGCTGATCGAGACCCTCACGCTGGAGGATGCCCTGAAGCTATTCCGCCTCCCTAGGACGATAGGTTCCTTCGAAGGACAGGACATCATCGCCACCAAGGGACGCTTCGGACCGTACATCAAGTACGGAGACAAGATGATCTCCCTGCCCAAGGGCGCCGATCCCCTCAAGGTCACGCTCGAGGACTGCGTCAAACTGATAGAAGCTGACCGCAACACGCTCCCCGTCAATGCCACCATACTCGAGTTCAAGGACAGCGGCATCAGCGTGCTGAACGGGAGGTTCGGACCTTATATCAAGAAGGACGGAGCCAATTTCCGCATCCCCAAGGGAACGGATGCAGCCAAGCTCACTGAAGAGGAGTGCCTGGCCATCGTTAACAATTCGAAACCTGGCGGAAAGACCTATAAAAGAAAAAGGTAAGTACGGCTAAAGACTGACTTATAACGATTTAAATAGAACAGGCGTTGCGGTGTAAAGATTTTTTTATTTATATTCGCAACGTTTTGCTTTTAAATCGTAAGTGACATGGCTACTTCCTACCATATCGACGAGATCGACCAGAAGATACTTTCATTCCTTGTGAACAACGCCAGGATGCCTTTCCTCGAGATCGCCCGCGAGTGCGGAGTCTCGGGCGCGGCCATCCACCAGAGGGTCAAGAAACTTGAATCAAACGGCGTCATTACCGGTTCCCGCCTGCTCGTCAAGCCCCAGGCGCTCGGCCTGAACGTCTGCGCTTTCATCAGCGTCGTGCTCTCCGAGGCCAACAAATATCCCCAGGTCGTCAACTCCCTGAGACATATCCCCGAGATAGTGGAGTGTCATTTCGTAACCGGTCGCGCGGCGCTCTTCGTCAAGGTGTTCTGTTTCGACAACGACCACCTGATGGAAGTGCTGCTGAATACGATCCAGAAGATACCTTACATCCAGTCCACCGACACGATGATCTCCCTGGACGAGGCGTTCGAGCGCCAGGTCTGGGTCAAGGATTATTCGAGCGTCAGCTTCACGGCCAATTCCGTAGCGACAGAATAGCTTTCGCGAAGTCCAGGTCGTCCTGGGTGGTGATCTTGATATTGTACCTCTCTCCTTCGATGTAGGAGAGGGGTATGTTTTTTCTTTGGGCGACGGAAGCGTCGTCGGTAAATGAGGTGTCGAAAGCCTGGTCGTATGCGGCCTTGATGTCCTCCGAGAGAAACATCTGCGGCGTCTGGGCGCGGAATACCGTTTCGCGGTCAAGCGAGACGTCTGGAATGGTCTCGAGCGTCTCCTCCCCTGCCGCATTGCGCACCCGCCTGAGGGCCTTGAGCGTGTCAATGGATGGAAGGACGGGAATCAGCGCGCGGCAGGAGTCCATGCGCTCGAACATCCTGGCGGCGAGCTCGGGCGTCAGGAGGGGACGGACACCGTCCTGGATGGCCACGACGGCACCGTCCGGAACCTTCTTCAATGCGTTCCGGACGGAATGGAAGCGCGTTATGCCGCCCTCGACGAGGATCTGGGGATAATAGAAATTGTTCCTCGTACAGAGGTCCTTCCAGCCCTGCATGTACTCCTTAGGGAGCACCGTGACGACCTTTAGGTCGGGTACGGCGCGGACGAAACATTCTATCGTACGCTGGAGTATGGGCTTACCTCCAAGCTCGATGAACTGCTTGGGCAGCGCAGACCCCATACGGGCCCCGTGACCGGCCGCCATTACGACCAAATATTTTTTTCTCTCCATAAGTACAGAAAAACTCCCACAAATTTAACTATTTTTCGTACCTTTACATTTCAATTCAGCAAACTATTTTTTAGAGTTTCCATATGGCACTTTCTTTTTGGACACAAGAGCTGGCAATGGACCTTGGCACGGCCAACACCATCATTTTCCAGAACGATCAGATCGTTCTCGACGAGCCCAGCATTGTCGCCATCGACAATAATTCCGGCAAGTGCATAGCCATCGGCCAGAAGGCCAAGCTCATGCACGAGCGCTCCAACCCCGGCATCAAGACCGTGCGTCCCCTCAGGGACGGCGTGATCGCCGACTTCAACGCCGCAGAGATGATGATCCGCGGCTTCATCAAGCAGGTGAACTCCAAGCACAAGTCGCTGTTCACCCCCAACATCAAGATCGTCGTCGGCATCCCTTCGGGCAGTACCGAAGTCGAGATCCGCGCCGTCCGTGACTCCTCCGAGCATGCCGGAGCGCGTGACGT
>JAFYZE010000113.1 GCA_017548805.1 Bacteroidales bacterium | reverse complement strand
TTGCTTCAAGACGGGTTCAGCCCCCGGCGAGGCTGAGGCCCAGGGCAAGCAGCTGCGTCTCGCAGCCGCTTTCGGCCTCGTAGTCGCCGGGCTCGCCGGGCTTATAATCGGAGGCAAGCTCTTCGTGAACTCCGCCACTGAGATCGCCCGCATGGCTGGCATGTCCGACAAGTTCATCGCCGTCACCATCCTTGCCGGCGGCACTTCCCTGCCGGAGCTCGCCACCTGCGTGGTGGCCGCCGCCAAGAAGAAAGGCCAGCTGGCACTCGGCAACATCCTTGGATCGAACGTATTCAACATTCTCCTGGTCCTCGGATGCTCCGCAGTCGTACATCCGCTGCATTTCGGGCACATAAACCTGATAGACGCAGGCGTGCTCATGCTTAGTGCGATACTTGTATTCACCAGTGCCTATACCGGCAAGAAAAATATGATCGACCGCTTTGACGGCAGCATAATGCTGCTGTGCGAAGCCGCTTACATGACCTGGCTCATAATAAATCTCTGACAAAACTAAAACCACACTGATATGAAATTTGAACCGACCCGCTACCAACTGATGGACGTTGGAACCGGCAGAATCTTCGAAGACGGCGAATGGACCCTCGCCGATCCGCAGGCCCCCTCCCCTTCCCTGGTGAGGGCAGTTTACGAGAACAAGCAGTTCACCCCGAGGAAAGACCTCGACGGACTGTACAGGTACGCTGAGTGGCTGCCTATCAAGAGGACGCTCAAGAACTCCTGCGCGCCCGTCACCTACAAGAGCCGCGGCCTTGCCAAAGAGCTTGGACTCAAGCATTTGTACATCACATTCTCCGGCTATCACCCCAAGATCGGGGCCAAGATGACCACCTGCTCCTTCAAGGAAACCGAGGCTTTCTCGGTATGCGCGCGCATGCCCAAGGGTGAGAAGAGGATCCTGGTCGTCCAGTCCGCCGGCAACACTGCCCGCGCCTTCGCCAAGGTCTGTTCCGACAACAATATCCCCGTGGTCATCTGCATCCCGGTGGACAACATGCACGACATGTGGTTCCCCAAGAAGCTCAAGGATTGCGTCAAGGTCGTCGCCGCTCCCCGCGGCTCGGATTATTTCGACGCCATCGCGCTCGGAGAGAAGATCTGCTCCGACCCGTTGTTCTTCGCCGAAGGAGGCGCCAAGAACGTCGCCAGGCGCGACGGCATGGGCACTACCCTGCTCAGCGCCGTCGAGGCCATCGGACGCATCCCTGATGCGTATTTCCAGGCAGTAGGCAGCGGCACCGGTGCCATCGCCGTATGGGAGAACAACCTCCGCCTCATCGAGGACGGCCGCTACGGCACCAACAAGATGAAGATCTTCGTATCGCAGAACTCCCCGTTCACGCTCATGCACGACACTTGGAAGGCCGGCTCCCGCGCCCTCCTGGACATCACGGCCGAGCAGTCCCGCCATGCCTCCGAGATCATCCTCGCCAAGGTGCTTTCCAACCGCAAGCCGCCTTACAGCCTCGCCGGAGGCCTTTTCGATGCTCTCACCGACTCCGGCGGCGACATGTTCACAGTCACCAACGACGAGATCGTCCAGTGGATCGTGCGCTTCATGAAGGCGGAAGGATACGACATCCTGCCGGCAGCGGCCACGGCCGTTTGCAGCGTTGCAAAGGCCCTCGAGGAGGGCAAGATCACCAAGGACGACATCGTCATGCTGAACGTGACCGGAGGCGGACTCATCGCTGCCAAGAAAGGCGGCTATGTCGAGAAGGAGCCTGACCTTGTACTCGATCCCGACCTCCCTGCTGAGGAGATCACTGAGCAGGTCAGGGCACTGTTCAAGAAAAGACTGTAACCCAAAAGAAAAAGCGGGACCCGTCAGGGTTCCGCTTTGAATTTCTCCTTGGTCAGGACGGGATTGGCATATATCCTCAGGAATATATCCTTGAGCGCCTCGCGGTCCAGCGACCGCTCCGCCCTGCGCAGCTTGTGCACCGTATAGGCCTTGAAGGCCTCGACATCCTCCGGTGAATAGAAATCGGAGTATTTGGTCGTATGCTCGACCAGGTCGTATGCAATGTAGTTGGTCTTCCAGAGATGGTAGCCCTCGACTACGCGGATGTCGACCGCATGGCGGATCGACTGGTAACGGTCGTTCTTGTCGCAGTGCGACGCTTCTTCGATCTCGTCGGGAGTCAGCGGGACTCCGATGTTGAGATGGACGTTGCCCTTCTGCTGGCGGATCCCCGTCATGATGCTGTGCATGTCCTCCTTGGGACCCTTCACGTATTTCTTCGAACGGGAAATAAGTATTTCCCTGGCCTTGCGGAAGTCGCAGGGCTCGTACTCGTACGATATGCTCAGGGGAACGATGTTAAGCTCCTGGAAATTCTCCTGGAAGGTGCCGGTGCCGCTCATGTCGAGCATCTTGAGCAGGCCCTGCTCGGTGATGTCGACGCCGTCCTTGGTACGGCCCTGGCGCTGGGCGATCCATACCGAACTCTTGCCCGAGGTGATGGTCTGCCTGATATATTTGGAAAGGAGCTGCGAAGAAAGGTAGAGTTCACGCGCGGAAATGCCGCGGATGACCTTGATCATGCGGTTGGAGCGGAGAAGCTTCTCGACGACCTTCTCCGA
>JAFYZE010000112.1 GCA_017548805.1 Bacteroidales bacterium | reverse complement strand
AGAACTCGCGGTACTGGGTCAGGAAGACGTGCACGACGATATGCCCGTAATCGAGAATGATCCAGAAGTCGTTCTCCAGGCCCTGGGTGCGCAGCGGCTTCATGCCGAGCTCCTCGCGGGCCATCTTCATGATGTTGTCGGCGATGGCTCCGACATTGGTGGTGGAGCCTCCGTCACAGATCACGAAATAGTCGGCGATGGAGGAACCGACGGGTCTGAGGTCAAGGGAAACAACGTTCTGCCCTTTCTTGTCGAGAATGGCATCCGCGATGACGCGAAGGTCGTGTGTAATCATATAATAATCTTGAAAAGTGTTAAATTTGCAAACAAATATAACAAAAAAAACACCAATGGAAAAACTGACAGACATAAGATGGTATGATACCGTCGATTCGACCAATGACGAGGCCAGGAGACTGATCCGGGACCTTGACAATCTGTCAGTCATAGCCGCCCGCTGTCAGACCGCGGGCCGCGGGCAGGGCGACCACAAATGGCACAGCCTGCCCGGCGAGAACCTCACTTTCAGCGTTGTGCTGAAGTTCGGGGAGCAGGGTCTCGCCCCGCTCGCGGCCCGCGACGCGCTGACCATCACCGAGACCATAACCCTCGCCCTGAGGCTCTACCTTGAGGAAAAAGGCATATCCGTCCGCATTAAATGGCCCAATGATATCTATACCGGCGACAGGAAGATCTGCGGCATCCTTATCGAGAACATCCTCCATGGTTCCGATATCGTCTCCAGCATAATTGGCATAGGCCTCAACCTCAACCAGACGGAATTCCCCGCGGATCTCCCCAACCCCGTTTCCATCGCCCAGATGACAGGAGCCCATTATGATCCCTCCGCGGAGCTGGTACGGTTCCGCGACATCCTTTCGGCATGCGCCGAAAAAACAAATACCGCCGAAGGCCGGCGGTATCTGGATGAATGTTTCAAAGAGTACGTCTTCAATCTCCCTTCATAGCGGCGATCGTCGCCACCGGGTCAGGGCTCTTGAACACGGCACTGCCCGCCACCACGATATCCACTCCCGCTTCGAACAGCGGGACGGCGTTGGACTCGTCCGCCCCGCCGTCTATCTGCACGAGGCAGTCAAGCCCCCTGCGGACGATCTCAGCCTTGACGGCCCTTACCCTGTCGTAAGTCTCGGGAACAAGCTTCTGCCCGCCGAAACCTGCAAACACCGACATCACGAGGATATAGTCGGCGTGGTCCAGATAAGGGAACACGTCCTCGACGGGAATGTCGGGATTGATGGCGAGACCAGCCTTCATCCCGAGGCTGCGGACTTTGTCAAGCAGCCTTGCGGGGCTCTTGCGGGCCTTTCTCGCGGCCTCAAGGTGGAAGGAAAGCATGCTCACCCCCGCCTTGGCGCAACGCTCGAAATACTTGTCCGGATTGATGATCATCAGGTGGGCGTCCATCGGCTTCTCAGCGATGCGCGCCACGGCATCCAGTACGGGGAAACCGAACGAGATGTTCGGCACGAGTGTGCCATCCATAACATCGAAATGGATGATGTCCGCATGGTCGTTGACCAGGCGGATGTCCTTCTCCAGATGCAGGAAATCGGCGGAGAGTATGGAGGGGGCCAGCAGTCTCATCCTACTTGAAATTGACGGCGACGTCCTCGAGGAGGGCGACGAACTTGTCCAGCGAAGCGAGGTCCATCCTCTCGCCCGGCGCATGTACGCCAAGGAGGGTGGGGCCGAAGGAGATCATGTCGAGGTCGGGGAATTTCTCAAGGAAAAGCCCGCACTCGAGACCGGCGTGGATAGCCTTGACTATCGGCTCGACGCCGAAGAGGCGCTTGTAGGACTCCACGCACTCATGCAGGATATGCGACTGTGTATCAGGCTTCCAGCCGGGATACTCATACTGATGTACGACCTCGGCTCCGGCAGCCTCGAAATTGGCGCGGACCTTTGCAGCGATCATCCTCTTGGCGGAGGTGATGGAGCTGCGCTGGCTCGTCACTACCGTCACCTCGCCATGCTCGGTCATGCGGACCGAGGCGAGGTTGGTGGAGGTCTCCACGAGGCCCTTAATCTCCTGGCTCATGGCCTGAACTCCATGAGGGCAGGTGAAGAGCGAGGTGATGAGCCTGCGGGTGCAATCGCCGTCTATAGCCTTCTCGTTCAGGAAGGCCGGCGCGGAGCTGAAGACCACGTCAGGGTCGCTGACGGCGAACTCGGCCTTGACATCGCGGCCGAAAGCCGCAAAACGCGCGGCCGTGGCCTCAAGGTCGGGAACGGCAATCACGGCCTCGCACTCGCGCGCGATGGCGTTAGGCTTGTTGCCGCCCTTGATAAGCAGAAGCTGGAACCCGTAAGGCAGCTCGCCGTAAAGGAAACGGGCCATCTGCTGCACGGTATTCATGCGTTCCTTGTTGATGTCCTCTCCGCTATGGCCGCCTATAGCCCCGGAGATCGAGAGCTTCAGCCTTTCATAACCTTCCTTGCGGTTCTCCGTATCGTACTTGAAGGTGATCTTGGTATTGAGGCCTCCGGCGCAGCCGATGCAGAACTCCCCTTCCTCCTCGGAATCGAGGTTAATGAGGGTCTTGCCGGTAAAGAAGCCCTCCTTTAGGGCCTCGGCGCCGTCCATGCCGGTCTCCTCGGAGATGGTGAACAGGCACTCGATCTTCCCCATGGGGAGATCGCTCTCGAGCAGGGCGAGCGACGCCGCGATGCCGATGCCGTCATCGGCGCCCAGCGTGGTGTCCTTGGCGATCATCCATCCGTCCTCGACCACATAGCGGATAGGGTCCTTGGAGAAGTCGTGCTGGACGCCGGCATTCTTCTCACAGACCATGTCCTGGTGGCCCTGGAGCACGATGGTCGGAACTGTTTCCTTGCCGGGAGCGGCCTCCTTGGTGATGAGGACGTTGCCGGTGGAGTCGGTCTTGCAGGCAAGGCCATGAGAAGCGGCGAATGACTGCAGGTAGGCAGTCATCGGCTCTTCGTGTCCGGATTCCCTGGGGATCTCCGTTATTTTCTTGAAATGTGATAAGACTGAATCGGATGTCATTGCGCTGTATTATTTGTCTACAGGCACAAGCATCTTACTGATATCGGTGATGTACTGCTTGAAGCTCTTGTCCGTGGACATCAAATCCGAAACAGTAGTACATGCATGCAGCACTGTAGCGTGGTCCTTTCCTCCCAGTTCGGCGCCGATGGTCGCGAGGGAACAGTTGTCGATAAGGTTGCGGCTCAGGTACATGGCGATCTGCCGTGCCTGGACGATCTGGCGCTTGCGCGACTTGGAGAGAAGCGTGTCGCGGGTGATGTTGAAATACTCGCAAACGACGCTCTGCACCCTGTCGATGGTGACTCCTTCCTTCTCCGTACCGACGATCTTCTCAGTGATGTTCTGGACCAGGTCGACGGTGGCCTCGCGGTGCGTGAGGGTGGCGTGTGCTATCAGGGAGATGAGGGCTCCCTCAAGCTCGCGGAAATTGGACTTCACGCGCATGGCAAGGCACTCGAGGACCTTGTCGTCAATGGACACGCCCTCCCTGAAGGCGCGGGCCTTGAGCATGGCGAGCCTGGTCGCATAGTCCGGGCGGGTCAGCTCGGCCGACAGTCCCCACTTGAAGCGGGAGAGCAGGCGTTCCTCGAAGTTCTGCAGGTCCACGGGCGCGCGGTCCGAAGTGAAGATCAGCTGCTTGCCCGTCTGGTGCAGGTGGTTGAAGATATTGAAGAAGGCGTTCTGCGACCCCTGGCCGATCAGGTCCTGGATGTCGTCCACGATGAGGACATCCATCTTCATGTAATAGGCAAGGAAATCGGTGAGTTTGTTGCGAACGTTGACGGCGTCCATGTACTGGGTCTTGAACTCGTTGCCGGTGACGTAGAGCACCACAAGCTCGGGATACTTCTCCTTGATCGCTATGCCTATGGCCTGGGCGATATGGGTCTTGCCCAGACCCGGACCTCCGAAGAGGAACAGGGGGTTGAACGGAGTCTTGCCCGGAGCCGCGGAGATGTTGAGCCCCGCGGTGACGCCCATCTTGTTGCACTCCCCTTCAACAAGGTTGCCGAAGCAGTACACCGGATTGAGACGGGGATTGACCTTGACCTTCTGGAGGCCGGGATAGACGAGCGGACCGGGATTGTTCGCGGGATTGTACGTACTGACTGAAACGGTGCGGTTGACCGGGGGCAGGCCCTGCGATGCGGGATAGCGCATCGGCTGCTCGGTCTTGACGGGGTGCACGAGATACACCAGGCGCGCGTCGGCGCCGATGACCCTCTTGAGGGTTTTCTTGATGATGTCGAGATAGGCACCTTCGAGGTACTCGCGGAAGAAGTCCGTCGGCACTTCGACCGTCAAAGTGGATTCAAGCATGGACACGGGCCTGATCGGTTTGAACCAGGTCTCGAACTTCTGTGGCTCAATCAACTGCTCGATGATGCGCAGGCAATTGTTCCATATGTCGATATGTCTATCTTGAATTTGCATTGTGGTCTTGTTCGGGAGTGCAAAATTGGGGGAAAAAAAGTTTATAAAAAACCTTTTTCACTATTGTATGTAAAAAATATTTTGCGTATATAAGCATTTAGGAGGGGTCTAAATGCTTAATCTTTAAAGACCCTATTTTCAGATATTTACAAACGCACTTTTTCGTAAGCGATTGATTTTCGACCACTCGTTATTTAGAATGATTCCAGATTAAATCCGAATCATCATTTCACGCGTGTGCAGCCGTTGTCATCCACCTTTACAAGGAAAGCGTCGGGGTATTTCGCCTTGATTTTACTATAGTCCTTACGGGCTTCCTGAAGGTCTTCCGAGACCCCGATGACATACTTGTTGAGCGTCGGTGTGCTGACGCATCTGGGCTCGTATCCGAGGAAGTATTTATCCTTGGGATCCATGTTTTTCTTGGTGGCCAGGACCTGGGTCCCGTACCATACTCCTGAGGACGTAGCGGGCTCGGCCGCAGCCTTCTCCTGTGCGGGAGCGGGCTGCGAAGGCTTGGTCTCCTTGCCGGCGCCCACGCTCTCGTCGTAAAGCTTCTTGTATTCGGTAAAGGCCTCCGCGAGCCTCTGCGCGATCCTGTCTAGATTCCTGGAGGAACGGAGGGCCTCCAGGTCCGTGGGATTGGAGATGAAGCCGAGCTCCAACAGGGCTGCAGGCATCGATGCGAGACGGAGCACCGCGAAATTATTCTGGCTTATGCCATTGCTCTTCTTTATGGGTCCTCCGGCAAGATGCTTATCGACAAGCTGGGCGAACAGTATGCTCTGCTCACGGTAGGCATTGGTCATGAGATGGAGGAAAATATCCGACTCCGGGTCCTTGGGATCGAATCCCTGGTAGGTGGTGGAATAGTCGTCCTCCAGGAGGATGACGCTGTTCTCGCGCTGCACCACCTCCATGTTCATCGCGTAAGTGTCCTTGTTCT
>JAFYZE010000111.1 GCA_017548805.1 Bacteroidales bacterium | reverse complement strand
GCTGGCGTCTGGAGGCTCGTCCCGAGGATGTCGAGAAGCAGAAGAGGGGAGAGCTCGTGGAGCCGGTAAAGCCCATCGTTTACTACATCGACCCCGCTACGCCCAAGCAGTGGCGCCCGTACCTCATCGCCGGCGTGAATGACTGGCAGGCCGCTTTCGAGCAGGCCGGCTGGAAAAACGCCATCCACGCGGAGGAGTGGCCGGAGGACAATCCCGACATGAGCCTTGAGGATGCGCGTTTTTCCGTGATCCGTTACCTGGCTTCGCCTACGGCAAATGCCTACGGCCCGAACGTGCACGATCCCCGTTCCGGCGAGATCATCGAGAGCCATATCGGCTGGTATCACAACGTCATGACCCTGGTGCACGACTGGTACCAGGTCCAGGCCGGAGCCGTGGATCCGCGCGCCCGCAAGATCAAGTATGATGACGAACTGATGGGTGACCTCATCCGTTTCGTGTCCTCGCACGAGGTCGGCCATACGCTCGGCCTGCGCCACAACATGGGCTCCAGCAGCCAGACCCCGGTGGAGTTGCTCCGCGACAAGGCATGGGTGGAAGAGCATGGCCATACCGTCAGCATCATGGACTATGCGCGCTTCAATTATGTGGCCCAGCCGGAGGACAACATCACCAAGGCAGGCCTCTATCCGCGCATAAACGATTACGACAAGTGGGCTATCGAATTTGGCTATAAGCCAACGTATTATGATACGCCTAAGGAGGATCATCTCTACTGGAACAAGGTCATCATCGAGCGCCTTGCGGCCAACCCGCGCCTGTGGTTCGGCGGCGAGGGCCGCGACAATGACCCGCGCGCCCTCACCGAGGACCTCGGCGACGATGCGGTGGCTGCCAGCAACTACGGTATAATGAACCTGAAGAGGGTCATCGGCCAGATTCCTGCATGGAATGTAGAGGAGGCCGACATGTACAACCAGGTCAGCCGTATGTACAGCGCCGTGGTCAGCCAGTTCAACCGCTATCTCGGCCATGTCTCCGCCAATATCGGCGGCCATTTCATCAACAACCACAGTATCGAGCAGCCCGACATCGTCAAGTACCAGCCCGTCCCGAAGGACAGGCAGAGGAGAGCCCTTAACTTCTTGAACGAGAATCTCTTCCAGAAGCCGAGCTGGCTCGTGGACGTGCCTTATATCTTTGACCTGACCGACCAGCCGGACAACAATCTCTACACCCTGGTCAACAATGTGGTGAGCTCCTCCAACCTGCTTGCTATCGCGAAACTGAACCGTCTGGCGCAGTTCGCCCAGTACGATCCTTCGAACTATAAACCTGAGGAGTATCTTTCCGACCTGACCGGCATGGTTTTCTCCGAGCTGGGCAAGGGCAGGGCGGTGGACAGCTACCGTCGCTACCTGCAGCGCCGTTTCGTATCGGCTGCCATCGAAGTGGTGAACAGCACCGCGGCGGCTTCGTCCGACGGCCGCACCCTGCTCCTCGCCACCCTCATGGACATCCAGAAGAAGGCCGCCAAGGCCAAGTCTTCCGACTCCGTGACCAAGGCTCACTGGCAGGCCATCGCCAAGCAGATTGGTGATGCGCTTGAAAAATAAGGATTACAATCATTTGGCCCCGCTGTCCTGCAGCGGGGCTTTAATATTTCAACCGATATGAAAAACTGTATCATCGCAGTCCTCGCTGCAGGACTGATGGCAGCCGCGGGCTGCTCATGCGGCAGTACCAAAAGTGTAGTGAAGCTGGGGACAGGGGAGGACAATGCCGTCATCGAGGCCATCATGGCCAGAAGGTCCATCCGCCAGTACAAGGATACTCCGGTCGAGAGGGAGAAACTCCAGCTGATCGCCGAATGCGGCGTGAACGCCCCCAACGGAATGAACGCCCAGGCGTGGGAAGTGCGCATAGTCGACAGCAAGGAATGGATCGACGGCATAACGGAAGTATTCAAAGCGGCGAATCCGCAGATGGCCTCGCGGCCGGGCTTCAAGAACATGTTCGTGAACGCTCCTGCGGTGATCGCTGTGGCTGCTCCGGACGACACTTACAACGGTGTCAACGCCGGCCTGCTCGGCGAGAATATCATGCTCGCTGCACAGTCCCTCGGACTCGGGACCTGCTGTCTTGGAGCCCCGACAAGGTACCTGAATTCCGCTTCGGAGGCGGCTCCTTTCCGTGAGAAACTCGGCGTCAATCCCGATTATCAGATCCTCTACATGATCGCGGTCGGTTATCCGGACGAAGAGCCCGCAGCGAAGCCCCGCGACCTGTCAAAAATCCGCTTTTTAGGGGATTAACATTTTTGTTACAGAAATTAACTAAAATGTTTCATTTATTGAGAGTCAGTTGTGAAAGCCCACAGCTGACTCTTTCTATTCCTTCGGCGAGCATAGACCTCGGACAGGCGAGATTTATGCGTATAAAGCCCTCCGTACCGTACATCGTGCCGGCATTCACCCACACTTTCTGCTCGAGATAGAGCCTTTTTTCGACTTCCTCCGACGGGATGCCGAGGCTGCTGACGTCCACCCATGCAAGGTAGGTCCCCTCGAGTCTGCAGACGGGGAAATCCTTGATCCTTTCCTTGAGAAGTAGATAGTTTGACCAGATGTATGCGTTGAGTTCTTCAAGCCATGCATCACCTTCTTCGGAATATGCCGCCTCGAGGGCGACGACCCCGAAGGGATTGACGTCGCAGATCTCGAAGTCGTTGATGGCGCGGTCTATGAGACGGCGCCGCTCCGCATTGTCCGTGACTATGTTCGATATCTTAAGTCCGGCTATGTTGAAACTCTTGCTGGGGGAACAGAGGGTGACGCAGCAGGCCTGGTTTTCTGGGGATACTGAGGCGAAAGGCGTGAACCTGATTCCGGGCATCACTATCTCGCAGTGTATCTCGTCGCTGACGACGGTGACGCCGTGCCGCCGGGCGATGTCTCCGACCCGCGCGAGTTCCCCGCGGGTCCAGACGCGCCCGGCGGGGTTGTGCGGATTGCAGAGGAGCATGAGCTTGACCTGCGGGTCCGCGCAGGCACGCTCCAGCGCTTCGAAGTCAAAAGTGTATGTACCGTCGCGGTAGAGGAGCGGTACGTCGAGTATATTGCAGCCGTTGTTGCGCACGGAGGAGAAAAAGCAGTTGTATACCGGACTCTGCAGTATAACCTTCTCTCTGGGCTTGGAAAGGGCCTTTACGACGGCCGAGAGGGCCGGTACGACGCCCGTGGTGTAGATGATCCAGTCCTTTTCGATGTTCCAGCCATGGCGGCGGGAGAACCAGCGGATCACGGCCTCATAGTAACTGTCCGGCACGGCGACATATCCGAATACGCCGTGCTCAACCCTGCGGCGGATGGCATCGAGTATGAAGGGGGCTGCGGGGAAGTCCATGTCCGCCACCCAGAGAGGGATGAACTCGTCGTCTTCCTTGCCGAAAGGGGGACGGGCGTCCCATTTGACCGAGGCGGTGCCGCGCCGCGGGATTACAGTGTCGAAATCGTACATATGTCTAATTCGCTTTTTTCAACAGGATGCATGCGCCTCCGCCCGGGGCGAGGCGGACGGTTACTGACGAACGGTTCGTAACCGTCTGCGTTCCGGTGCGGAACGTCTCGCGGTTGGTACGGAAGTCCGTATCCTCGGCGTCGGTGTTTACCGTGGCGGTCCAAGAGCCTTTCGGCAGGAAGGACATCGGTATGGTCAGGGTGCGTTCCGACTCGTCCGTGGCGGCGGCCACGAGGAAGTCTCCGTCGACATTCTGGCGCATCATTACGATATATGAGCCGATTTCGCCAGCGAGGGTGCGGCTCTCGCGCCAGGGCTGTTTCTCTGCAGAGAGGAACTCCAGCAGGGCGGGGTATTTATGGTAATACTCGGGTATGTCGGGAATGACGGTAGCTCCGGACCATGTGATCATGGTACGTGCGATCTCGCCGGTGGCGGTGGAAGGTACTTCCTGGCTGTTGTCCTTGCGTGTCGTGCGGCCCTGGTGGAGTTCCATGAAGCCGTTGTTCATGTCCACGGGCCCCGCTACCATGTTGACGAAGACCGAGGTGACGAAGGTCTTCGGCTGGAAGATCTGGTGGCCGTCCAGCTGCGCCTTGCAGTACTCTCGCGTGACGGCATTGGGCCATGTGCGCATCTGCCCGAAGGGATGCACGGGATAATCATGGTAATCCACCAAGAGGTGGTGCTTTGCACATAAGGCGGTGATTTCCTGGGTTTTGCGGTTTTTCTCCAGTGGCGTGCCGTTCATGAATCCGTACTTGACGCCGGCGGCGCCCCACTGTTCGTACTGGGAGAGGGTCTCCTCGATGGGGTAGCGGGTGCCAGC
>JAFYZE010000110.1 GCA_017548805.1 Bacteroidales bacterium | reverse complement strand
GGTGACGTTGTAAGGGGAAGCCTCGGTGCCGTCACCCTCGGGGAGGGCCTTGCCGTTGATGGTGACAATGTAGTTGCCCTGCTTGAATTCGGCCACGTCATTGGCAGCATAGTAAGTGACCTCACCGTAGAGGAGCACCTCGTCGCCTTCCTTGATGGCGTCCTTGTTGTCCTCAGTCCACTTCTCACCGCCGTAGTAGTAGTTGCGATAGGCTTCGAAGTCGGCAGTGGTGCCGTCGGTGGAAAGCCAGAACTGGGCATTTCCGTAAGACGTATTGACATTGTCAATCTTGTTGATGATACCGCGGACGTAGACCTTGCCCTCAGGGATGTTGCCGCCCTTGATGAGGCTTGCGATCTCGGTGGCTCCGTAAGGATTGCGGAGGGTACCCTTCGGGTTGTCGACGAACTCCTGGATCTTGGTGGCGATGACGTTGACGAACTTGTCCTTGCTGCTGAGGCCGTTGAAGTAACCGGTCACGGTGATCTTCTTGCCGTCCCAGCTCTTGGCGTCGAGGGCGTCGATAGGATAGACGATGCTTCCCTGCTTGACAGCGGGATCGACGTCGTCGAACGTGATGTTGTAATAGTTGCCGGAGACGGAGAGGGTGCCGCTGAACTTGATGTATTCGGCAGTCGATGCCTTGTAGTCCATGACATTGGCGGTGATATCCTTTGCATCGGGATAAGCGACTGCATTGCCCTCGCTGTCAACGAACACGTCAGTGATGTCGGTAAGCTCGGGGACACCGTTGTAGGTGGTCTTCTTGGCAGCCATCTTCACACCGTCACCGATCTTGAGGGCGGCAGCGGAGTTGCCATATGCATAGATGGCGCTGGTACCGTCGGACAGGACCGCTCCGCGGGTGGTGAGAGCCACGACGATGGAGCTGGGAAGTGTCTGGACCTGGTCATTGTCATCAGCGGCAATGATCTCGGTAATGGAGGCGCCGGTGGCGGGGGTTCCAGCCTGGGAGACCTCAACGCTCTTCATGGCGGTGGGACCCTTGATGGAGATAGTCGCAGTACGCTTTGCAGTACGGGTGTTGGCATCGGCATGCAGCTTGTAGCTGCCGTCGGGGTTGACATCGACTATCTGGAGCCAATCGGAATCGCTGCTCACGAGGACAGGGCTCTCCTTGGCCTTGACCACCATGTTGAAGGTGGTGTCGGTGCAAGGAAGCATATCGAAATCGAAGTCATCCACACCGATGAGGGACTTGGTGACGGAGATGACGGTCACGTCAACAAGCTCCACGGTGCCGTTGTAAGTGGACTTGGGTCCTTCGATGACGACCTGGTCACCCACCTCGATACCCCAGTCAGTGAGGGGATTGCCCTTGGTCTGGCCCTTCTTGTCGAGGGTTCCGTAGATATAGACAGTGCCGGTATCATCAGTTATATACCAGTTGCCATAAAGGACGGCATTGGCGTTGCCGGAATCGTAACGCGAGCATACGCCCTTCATGCGGAAGGTCGTGCCGTCGTCTCCGGCAATGACCTGGGCCGCGGTGGAGATGGCGGGCTCTACCTTTTCGGCAAACTGGATAACGTTGACGAACTGTGTCTGGCCGGCGCACTGGATCTTGACCTCGGCTTTATTGGTGGCCTTGGTGGCGTCGGCGGAGAAAGTCAGCGAGCCGTTGCCCGACCCGGACATAGGGGAAACCGTAAGCCAGTCGGGGACGGAACTTGCATCTACGGACCAACTCTCGGAAGCCGTGACGTTGATCGAAGCAGAACCGCCGTTGACGGGGATGGAGACATAAGATTCAGAGACCTGAATCTCGGAAAGAGTGCCAATCTCCTCCTGCACGCAGCCAACTGCGAGAGAGAGGAACAACGCTGCGAGTAAATATCTGAATTTCATATTCGTAAGGCTTCTGATTAGTTGAACATATACTTGATACCGACAGAAGCATACCAGCACTGTCCGATACCGGTGCTGTACGTCCAGGTCTGGGTGGAGCCGCTCACGGCCTCAGGAGTGGAGAACGTCGGATAACCGTCCGCGTCAACGCCTTCGTACTGGAGGATACGGCCGGAGTTGAGGTCAGGATTCATGTACTTGCTGACACCCCAGCTGGAGTTGAACAGGTTGAGGAGGTTCTTGATATCGAAGCTGAACTGGAGGGTGTTGACGCTGTTGGCGACCTTCACCTGGAAATCATGCTTGTAGCTGAAGTCAAGCCTGTTGACCCAGGGGCTGTACACGGAATAACCTTCTGCATACTGGCCCTTGTGGGTGCTGAGATAGGCGTCGTTGTTCACGTAAGCCATGAAGCGGTCGCGGTCGTCATTGGAGACGAAACGGAACTCACCGGAGTTGACCTGCTCATCGGTAGGGATGTAGAGGGAGTCGTACTTGTAGTTGTCACCGTTCATGTCGTTGGTGAGCATGTAGGTGTAGTTGTAACCGCCCCTCCAAGCCTCATAGATGAAGCCGTAGTGGTTGTGGCTCTTGTCGCTGTGGGTGAGGGAGGCCACGAAACGGTCAGGAGTGTTGTTCTGGGCGAGGTGCAGGGTCGTGTAGTTCGGACCGGCGACGGTAGGAACATAGTTGAAGATCGATGCAGGGTCGGAACCAGGCAGGGAGGTGAGCTCCTTGTTCATGGTGTGCGTATAGGCGGCCATGATGCTGAGACCCTCGACCGGAGCCATGTTCACGGTGATGTTGCCGGAATAGGTGTATCCGAGATGGGTGTTGGTCAGCACATATGCAGGAGACTTGGTATAGGTGTAGTTGGTCGGATAGACCGGGCGGTTGTCAGCACCGTTGAAGCGGGCGAAACCGTCGACGGGAATCATGTTCCAGTCCTCCATGGTGGAGGCGTTGATGTTCTGGTTGAAGATACCTTCCACTGTGACAGTGAAGGGGAAAGCGGTCGGAAGGGCATAATCGACGGCGAGGGAAGTCTTCCAGACCTGAGGCATCTTGAAGTTGGGATCGACTGCAGCAAGCTTGGAAGGGATCTTGCCGTCCTCGGAGGAGATCTCACGAGGGAATCCGAGGCTGTACCACTTCTCCCTCATCTGCTCACGGTCGGTGATCAGGTCACCTGCGAACTGTGCAAGGAGCGGGTCAGGAGTGGCAACGCCATCCTTGTACCTGGTGGTGATGATACCGCCGTACTGGTTCATCGAGGAGTTGGACGGCATGTTGGTAAGGAAGACGAGCGGAACGTGTCCCGTGAAGAGACCGGTACCGCCGCGCACCTTGAAGCTCTTGTCACCGAAGACATCCCAGGTGAAACCGACGCGGGGGGAAATGATCGGGGTCGCCACAGGCCACTTGCCGGTGTCGATGTGACGGATGTTACCCTGTGCATCGGGATACTCAAGGTCGTAGACGGCCTTGTTGGTGATGATGTTGCTGTTGTCGAAAATGAACGAATCCATACGGATGCCGGCGGTAAGCTTGAAGCGGTCGGTCACATCCCAGTCGTCCTGGACATAAGCGGAGACCTTGTGGTAGACGACGCGGCTGGCCGGATCATCACGCATGAGGTTCTCGTAGCCATAGGTGAAGTTGACGGTCTCAGGGGTGGCTCCGTTGAGGAAATCGTCAAGGGAGTTGTAGCGGTAATAACCGGTACCGTTCCTAAGGTATGCGTTGTCAGCCATCTGGTACTCATAGGCGACACCGGACATGAACTTGTGGTTGCCGGAGTAGATGGTAAAGTCGTCCTTGACGTTGATGACGTTGTTGTGGTAACCGTTCTGCCAGGTGAAGAGCTCGTAACCGAGGGACATGTACGGAGTGATGGTGCCTGTTCCGTCGAGGATGTCGATGAACGGGAAGTAGGCGGAAGGGGTTCCACGGGAAGTGTCAAGCTTCGAATAGGTGGCCAGGAACTGGTTCACCATGTTGTCGGAGAACCTGCTGTTCAGGTCAAGCGAGAAGCCCTGGGCGAGGTTGTCCATCGTGTAGAACGAGTTGGCGAAAGACATCGAATACTGCGAGAGACGGGCCTCGGTGGTACGCTGTCCGCAGTCCGAGGACGAAGCATTGGTGTAGTTGCACTCCTTGGAGATGGTGTAGTTGTAGCGGAATGCAAGATGGTGGTTGTCGTTGATGTTCCAATCGATGCGGGCGAGGGCCTTCATGTTGACCTCGTTTCCGTTGAAACTGTCATAAGCACCGGTGTCATAACCGTACTTGTTCATGACATAATCCTTGACCTTCTGCATGTCGGAAACCGTGGTGCGCGAAATGTAAAGGGCAGGATTGGCTACGCCGTCGGTCGAAGGTCTCCAGCGGGAGGTCTCCTCCGGATGGGGGATGTACTCGAAGTTGACGAAGTAGAAGAGCTTGTTCTTGATGATCGGGCCGCCGAGGGTCATACCGTAGGTGGTGGTACGCTCGGGATTGCGCTCGCCAAGCTCGAGGCCTGCTACATTGTTGCCGCGCATGAACTCGTTCCTATGATATACATAGGCCGAACCCTTCACGGTGTTGGTACCGGACTTTGTGATGGCGTTGACACCACCGCCGATGAAGTTAGTCTGGCGGACGTCATAAGGCGAGATGACGACCTGCATCTCCTCGATGGCATCCAGGGAGACGGGGTTGCCGCCGCCGGGGAGGTTGCCGGAGAGACCGAAGTTGTTGTTGAAGTTACCACCGTCGATGGTGAAGTTGGAAGTACGGTCGTCGGAACCCATGAAGGTCATGCCGTTTCCTCCGTAAGGGGAAAGCCTGGTCACATCAGTGAGGTTGCGGCTGACGGTAGGGAGCGAAACGATCTGGCTGTTGTTGATATTGGTGGCCGCACCGGTCTTCTCGGTGGTGAACTTGGAAGATGCAGTGGAGATGATGATCGCCTCGGAAAGCATCTCGGAATCGTCCGGCATCTCGGCGTTGAGCGCATAGGCTTCACCCAGGAGGAGCGTGATGTCCGTATAGGTGACCGACTGATATCCCAGGCAGCTGACCTCTACGGAATAGGGACCGCCCGAGCGCATACCGTTGATAGCAAAACGGCCTTCGGCATTCGCTACGGCATAGTACTGCGTACCGGAAGGAGTATGAACGGCGATCACGGCGGCGCCGACGACGGGTTCGCCGTTGCTGTCCGTAACCTTTCCGTTAAGCGATGAGGTGGTAACCTGGGCGAAAGCCTGGATTCCCACCAGCATGACCGCGATAACGGTCAGAAATTTTTTGAATGTTTGGTACATAATTGATTATGAAAAAATAATAAAATTCACTTCCATTATAAAGGACAAATTTACGCGTTTTTTCCGAAGATTCCGAAGATTCGGGCACAATTCTTTTTTTGTTTTGCTTATCCGCTTTTTTGGTGTATCTTTGCAGTTCGAATGTGGAGAGATTTGATTGCTTGCAACCACACTAAAAAATGCTAAAATTCCATATAGCTTCGATTAGTGACTCTCCGCGTATGTTTTACGTTGGAGTTTTTTGTTTATGAAGAATTACCTTTTCACTTCCGAATCCGTTTCGGAGGGCCATCCCGACAAGGTGGCCGACCAGATCTCGGATGCCATCCTGGACGAGTTCCTCCGCCAGGACGAGCACGCCAAGGTCGCATGTGAGACTTTCTGCAGCCGCGGCCTGGTGGTAGTGGGCGGCGAAGTCCGCTCGGAAGACGCTTATGTCGACATCCAGAAGACCGCCCGCGCGGTCATTGACCGTATCGGCTACAACCGCGCCGAGCTCATGTTCAGCAGCCAGGGCTGCGGACTGCTATCGTCCATCCACGAGCAGAGCGCCGACATCCGGCGCGGCGTCGTCCGCGAGACTCCGGAGGAGCAGGGCGCGGGCGACCAGGGCATGATGTTCGGCTACGCCTGCCGTGACACCGAAGAGTACATGCCGCTGGCCCTTGCACTGTCCCACAAGCTTCTCATGGTCCTGGCCGACATACGCCACAACCGCCCCGGCGTGATGGACTACCTGCGTCCCGACGCCAAGTCACAGTTCACCATCGAGTACGACGGAGCGAGCGGAAAGCCGCTGCGCGTCCATACGATAGTGCTCTCGACCCAGCACGACGAGTTCGACACGGTCGAGGCCATGCACGCCCGCATCGAAAGCGACGTGCGGGAGATAGTGCTCCCGGCCCTCGTGGCCGAGCTGCCCGCCAGTACTGCCGCGCTCTTCAAGGGCGACTACAAGCTTTTCGTCAACCCTACCGGCAATTTCGTGATCGGAGGACCCGCAGGCGACACCGGCCTGACCGGCCGCAAGATCATCGTCGACACCTACGGCGGCAAGGGCGCGCACGGCGGCGGTGCCTTCTCGGGCAAGGACCCCTCGAAGGTGGACCGCAGCGCCGCCTACGCCGCGCGCTACATCGCCAAGAACATGGTGGCGGCCGGCGTGGCGGACGAGATGCTCGTCCAGCTCGCCTACGCCATCGGCGTGGCCGAGCCCGTCAGCATCTTCGTCAATAGCTACGGCACCGCCAAGGCCGGCCTCAGCGACGCGGAGATTGCCGAAGGCATCGCCAGGCTCTTCGACCTGCGCCCGGCGGCCATCACCCGCAAGTTCCAGCTCCTCAACCCTATCTACGAGGACACCGCGGCCTATGGCCATTTCGGCAAGAAGCCTTTCACCCGCAAGGTCAAGCTCATGCGCGACCCCGGCGACGGCCTCGGCAGACGTGAGGTGGAGCGCGAGATCCAGTTCTACGGTTGGGAGAAACTCGACTCCGTGGACCTCATCCGCGAAGCCTTTGCACTGTAGGAAACCATGCCTAAAGCCAAGAGCAAGATACAGATCACGAACCGCCGCGCGTCGTACGACTACGAGTTCCTCGAGACGTACGATGCCGGCATCGTGCTGGTCGGTACGGAGATCAAGTCCCTGCGCCTGGGCAAGGCATCACTCGCCGATGCTTACTGCTATTTCGTAAACGGAGAGCTGTATGTCAAGGGGATGAACATCGCCACCTATTTCTGGGGGTCCTGGAACGGACACGAACCCACGCGCGACCGCAAACTCCTGCTCACCAAGCGCGAACTGCGCCATCTCCAGCAGGCAGTCAAGCAGAAGGGCCTCACGATCGTAGCCGTGCGTGCGTTCATCGCAGAGAACGGCTACGCCAAGCTCCGCATCGCCCTGGCCAAGGGCAAGAAGGAGTTCGACAAACGCCAGACCATCAAGGAGAAAGACATGCGCCGCGAGATGGAGCGCAATTAGAAATGCCCAAGAAAAGGATGCCGATGATAGCGGAGCTCCCGGCTCCCGAGACTATCGACGAGGAGGCGCTCGCCGCGTCGCTGCGCGACGGGTCGTGCGACCTCGTATGCGTGCTCGGGCCGACGGCCTCGGGCAAGACCCGCTACGCGGTGTCCCTCGCCCGGAGGCTCGGCGCCGAGATCATCTCGGCCGATTCCCGCCAGGTCTACCGCGGCATGGATATCGGTACGGGCAAGGACCTTTCGGAATACGGCGACGTCCCCTACCACCTCATCGACATCCAGCCCGCCGGGGCGAAATACAACGTATACGAATACCAGAAGGACTTCGTCAAGGTCTATCAGGACATCCGCAGCCGCGGTCGTGTGCCGCTGCTATGCGGCGGCACGGGCCTCTACATAGAGGCCGCCACCGTCGGCAACGACTTCGACAAGCGTTACCCGACGGTGG
>JAFYZE010000016.1 GCA_017548805.1 Bacteroidales bacterium | reverse complement strand
CATCGCCGATGGTACTGCCCCACCAGGTGGGAGAGTAGGCAGCTGCCGTTCTTCGAGGAGCTCCGGTTCAAATGAACCGGGGCTCTTTTTGTTTATGGACGGGCCTTTTTGTTTATCCCCGTCCACGTGCAGGTTGGCCGTCAAACCTTCCGCTTCCCAGTCCTCCTGTGCGCTTGATCGGGGCCGGACCTCCGTAGAACTGCTCCTGAGGGTCCAGGGTTTGGACCCTCGGGAGCGTTTAGGGCCATTTTTGCTCCTGAAGGTACATCGTTTGGACCGTCAGGAGCACCTAGGTGTCGTTGGAGTGGGGGTGGGAGCTATCTGTGCGAGTTTTTGGCATTTTCCCGCACGGGAGGGTGATGTCTTGCACGGGAGGGGGGATGGAAAGTTCGCCGGCTGAGGGATGTGGAGAAAACATGCGTATCCCTCAGCAAATGGGTGAGGGATGGGTGGAGAAGGTCTGTGGGAGTAATCTGGAGTGGATTGGAAGGACCGGCTGGGGTCAGAGGGTAGAGATGCCCTTGAAGAGGAGGATAGCGCCGAAGATGAAGATGGCGACGGCAGCGATGCGGTTGATGATGACCAGGATCTTGAAATTGAACTTGTCGCCGAAATGCGCGACGAGCCTGGACAGGCAATACCAGTAGGAAGCCGATCCGCATGCGAGGGCCAGGATGGAGGCGACAGGGATCCAATGAGGGACATCCCTCATGTCCATCTTGAAGAATGTGAACAGTGCCAGCATCACAGCGATGGCGGCGGGGTTGGAGATCCCCATGGTGAAGGCCTTGACGAAGTTCTTGGCCGAATAGGGCTTCTTGCGCCGTGTCTTGGGGACGCGTGACCGGAACATGTTGAATCCTACGAACATCACGAAAAGCCCGCCGATGAGTTCGATGACCGTGGTGTGCGTTTTCACATAGTCACCGATGCCGGAGAGGGCGAAGGCGGAGATGATGGCGCAGAGCGTGTCGACCGCCGTGCCGCCGAGGCCGCACGAAAAGCCCGCCTTGCGGCCGTCGCTGACGGATTTCTGGATGGTCAGCATCAGGATGGGCCCGATTGGAATAGCCGCGATGATGCCGATCAGGAATCCTTTGAGTATGAATGGCAGTCCTGTCATCTCCCTGTCCTTGAAAACGGTCTGCAAAGATATACAAAATCGACAGATAATCAATGCTGAGGACTATCCGTGACGAAAAAGGGCCCGGCTGGATTCGCATCCTGGCCGGGCCCCACCCAAAAACAAGAACGATTATAGTTTTTTCAAGGTTGCAGTGCGTGCAATCTCTTTCAGGTCCAGCTTGATCTCTCCGTCGGCCTTGTAGCTGCAGGTTGAAGCTCCTGTACACTGGACTTCAAGCGCTTCCTTGACGTATGTCTTGCATACGCCGGCGCCGGAGAGATGCACAGTCGCGGTGGCGACGGGCATCCTCAGCGCATCCACGCTGCCTGCACTTGAGGCGTTGACTTTCATCTCCTCGCCCTCACCCTTGAGGGTGACGTTGGAGGTGCCTCCGAGCTCGAGATCCAGAGTGTCGAAAGTGCCGTCGATCTCGGCCACGGCGGCGCCGGACGACTTGACGGTCAAGTCATCGGCGCTGGCTTTCATGTCGAGCCTGGACGTACCAGCGGACTGGATGTTCACGGCGACGAAGTCTCCGTCGAGATGTACCCTGGAAGCTCCGGAAAGATTCAGCGACGCATTTTTGGCATGTATTTCCATTTGTCTCACCTCGCTCGTCCCGGCAGTGGCAAGGGCGAAGTTCCCGTCCCCGAGGTCGTAGCCGTCGGCGACGGTGATCTTGCTGGAGCCGTTGAGCGTCACGCTTTTAAGCTCCGGCATGGAGATGATGGCGATCATTATGTTGCTCTTGAGAAGTGTGAGTCTGGTGGGAACGTTCCTGAGCTCGACGATGAGGTCGCCCTTGCTCACCCTCACATCTAGGTAGGGGACCAGTTCCTCGGAAAGCTCCACAGAGATCCCGTAGCTGTTGGACTTCTGGACCGTAGCCCTGAACTCGTTGCCGAGCTCGATGCCGGTGAAGCCCTTGAGATCGAAATCTTTCTTCACCGTCTGTCCTGCAGCGGTGAAGCAGCTTATGATGAATGCCGCCAGAACGGCGGATATGGTCAGAATCCTTTTCATGTTTCGAACTTGTTTCTGTATAACAGACGCAAATTTCGGAAAAATGTTGCAAAAAACTCATACTTTCGATGCCGTCAGTGTCCAAAAGGAACAAAACGCGACAACCTGGTGGAAAATTTGTTATCTTTGTTATTCGATAACCACATCCAATCATGTCAGATCTCATAGGACATATTTCCCAGATTATAGGCCCGGTCGTCGATGTCAGCTACGGTCACGCCGGCCCCGATGCGCCCCTTCCTTCCATACATGAAGCGCTTGACGTGACGCGCCCCGACGGACGCAAGCTCGTCATCGAGGTGCAGCAGCATATCGGTGAGGATACCGTGCGCTGCGTCGCCATGGACTCCACCGACGGCCTGCGCCGCGGCTTGGAGGCCGTCGCCACCGGCGCTCCGATCTCGATGCCTACGGGCGAGAGCATACGCGGCCGCGTCATGAACGTCACGGGCGAGGCCATCGACGGCCTCGGCGAGCTCCATACCGCCGTCACGCTTCCAATCCATCGCGAGCCACCTAAGTTCGAGGACCTCACCACTTCGCAGGAAGTCCTTTTCACCGGCATCAAGGTCATCGACCTGCTCGAGCCTTACCTCAAGGGAGGAAAGATCGGCCTGTTCGGCGGCGCCGGCGTGGGCAAGACCGTGCTCATTAAGGAACTCATCAACAATATCGCTAAGAAACACAACGGTTTCTCCGTGTTCGCCGGCGTGGGCGAGCGTACCCGCGAGGGCAACGACCTCCTTCGGGAAATGATCGAGTCGGACGTCATCAAGACCGGCCCCGCCTTCCACGAAAGCATGAAGAAAGGCGAATGGGACCTATCCAAGGTCGATATGGAGGAGATGAAGAAGTCCCAGGTGTCAATGGTCTTCGGCCAGATGAACGAGCCGCCGGGAGCGAGAAGTTCCGTCGCCTTGTCCGGCCTGACCTTGGCGGAGTCCTTCCGCGACATGGAGACGGGCACGGGCCCGAGGGACATCCTCTTCTTCATAGACAACATCTTCCGTTTCACCCAGGCCGGATCCGAAGTATCAGCCCTTCTCGGGCGCATGCCTTCGGCCGTGGGATACCAGCCTACGCTGGCATCCGAGATGGGCAAGATGCAGGAGCGCATCACTTCCACCAAGAACGGCTCTATCACTTCCGTACAGGCTGTCTATGTCCCGGCCGACGACCTTACCGACCCGGCACCGGCAACCACATTCTCGCATTTGGATGCTACGACGGTGCTCAGCCGCAAGATCACCGAGCTTGGCATCTATCCCGCCGTAGATCCGCTCGAGTCGACATCCCGCATCCTTGACCCCAATGTCGTGGGCAAGGAGCATTATGATGCCGCCCAGCGTGTCAAGCAGATCCTCCAGCGCTACAAGGAGCTCCAGGACATCATCGCCATCCTCGGCATGGACGAGCTTTCAGACGCCGACAAGGTCACCGTCAACCGCGCCCGCAGGGTGCAGCGCTTCCTCTCCCAGCCTTTCCATGTGGCCGAGGAGTTTACGGGCGTGCCCGGAGTCATGGTCGAGATCGAAGATACCATCAGGGGTTTCAACATGATAATAGACGGCGAAGTGGACTACCTGCCTGAGCAGGCCTTCCTGAACGTCGGCACCATCGAGGACGCCATCGCCAAGGGCGAGAAGATCATAGCGGCATCAAAGGCTTAAGGAAATGAAACTGGTCGTACTCTCCCCGGAAAAGGAATTGCTCAACTGCGAGGTGACTGCAGTCGAGCTGCCAGGCGCGGCCGGCCGTTTCATGGTCTGGCCCGGCCACGCGCCGCTCCTCAGCTCGCTGACGGAAGGGTTCGTACGCTACGATCCCGTAGACAGCAACGCCCGGGAGAAACTTCCCGTCAGCGGAGGGTTCGTCGAGGTCATCAACGATGAGATAACTGTATGCGTGGGATAAAGCTCATATTGGCCGTTCTCCTCATGGCTTTCACCTCCGTCCCTCTCAGGGCGGAGGAGCTGGACATGAACGAGTACCTCTTCGGCCATGTCGGCGACTCTTACGAGTGGCACATCACCACTGTCAAGGGCCGTCCGGTGAGCATTCCGCTGCCTGTTATAGTACATAGCAAAACCTCGGGATGGCATATCTTCAGTTCAAAGCATCTCGAGGAGGGGGCCTACGAGGGCTTCTATATCTCTTCAAGCGAAAAATACTCCGGCAAGATAGTCGAGCGCGGCCCCTCCGGCGAGGAGGTGCGGCCTCTCGATATCTCCATCACCAAGAACGTCGCGGGGCTGATGTTCAACAGCGCACTGCTCGTCCTGCTGGTGTTGCTCACAGCCCGTTGGTACAGGAAGCATGATGCCCGGGAGGAGGCCCCGAGGGGCCTGGCCGGTATCATGGAGATGATGATAACCATGGTGGAGGACGACATCATCAAGGAGTGCATAGGCAAGGAATACAAGCGTTATTCGCCTTACCTGCTGACGGCATTCTTCTTCATCTTCATCAACAACCT
>JAFYZE010000109.1 GCA_017548805.1 Bacteroidales bacterium | reverse complement strand
TCTCGGGACGGGCGTAGAGGCCTTCGGCATCGAGTTCGATGTCGATCTTGCGGTACGAACGGTCGGCGGGATTGAGGGAGTAAATGTATCCGCCGTTCTCGAAGACTATCCACTTGCCGTTGGTGCTCGGGAATTTGACATCGTACTCCTTGAAGTCTGTGACCTTGGAGGTCTGTCCGGTCTTGGTGTCGTACACGAAGATGTTCATCCAGTGGTCGCGGTCGGAGATGAAGTAGATCTCGTCTCCCACCCACATCGGGATGATGTCCTGGGCCTCGTTGTCCGTGATGGCCTTGACGGACTTGCCGTCATAGATCCAGATTTCGTCGGCCTGGCCGCCGCGGTAGTATTTCCATGTGCGGAACTCGCGGAAAACGCGGTTGTACGCGAGTTTCTTCCCGTCGGGGGAATAGCTGCAGAAGCCGCCTTCCGGCAGAGGCAGGCATTCGCTCATGCCGCCAGCAGCCGGAACTTTCCACAGCTTTCCGTCAAAGGAGTCGCTGATGCGGTTGCGGTAGACGATTTCCTTGCCGTCGGGGGTCCATCCCATGACGATGTTGTTCGGACCCATGCGGTCGCCGAGGTCGTCGCGGCTGTTGGTGCCGGTGTAGGTGAGCCGTACCGGCTCGCCGCCTATGGCCGGCATCGAGTACACTTCGGTATTGCCGTCGTACTGTCCCGTGAAGGCTATGGTCCTGCCGTCGGGCGAGAAACGGGCGAACATTTCATAGCCGATGTGCGAGGTGAGGCGCACGGCGCGGCCTCCGCCGAGCGGAGCCTTGTAGAGGTCTCCGGCGTAAGAGAATACGACATCTGTGCCGTTGGTGGTGGGGAATCGAAGGAGCCTTCCTTCTTCGGCGCGGGCTGAAACCGCAAACCCTGCCGCGAGGAGCAGGGTGCAGAGCAAGGTTTTATTCATGCGTATAAGTTTATTTCTTCTTCGTGTAGTTATCCGCCTTGACCTTCATCTTTTCGGCACGCTTGAGGTTGTCGGGGTGCGAAGAGAACATCTGGGCCACGGAGGAAGCCTGGGAGCTCTCGGCAAGCTGCGTGAGCTTCATCAGGGAATTGTACATGCCGTAAGGGTCATAGCCCTGGGCGACGGCGAACTCGAAGCCGTACTCGTCAGCCTTGTACTCCTGCTTCTGGGAGAACTGGGCGTTGACAAGGGCCTGTCCGATGTTGCCGGCGACTGCCTGCGTAACGGCACCCACGGAACCTGCCGCTCCGACAAGGTCGCTGGCGGCAGATGCCATGTAGGCCTTCTTGAGGGCGTTCTTGGAGTCCTGGTGGACGACATGGCCGATCTCATGGCCGATGACGGCGACGAGCTCGTCATCCGTCATCAGGTCCATCAGGCCGCTGTACACGCGGACCGATCCGTCGCCGCTGGCGAAGGCGTTGACCTCGCTGGTCCTATAGACCTTGTAGTTGAGAGTCATGCCGTTGATCTGGCCAACCTTGGACATGAGCCTGCGGAGGCGGGTGATGTAGGCACCGTTGTCAATGGTGTTCTGCTGGTCCAGCTGGGCCACGGACTGGCGGCACAGCTCGACGATCTGCTCGTCTGAGATGGCCATGGCCGTGACGGCCTTGCCGGTGGCGGAAGCGATGCGCTCACCGTCCCAGTTTATAGCCGTCAAAAGGCCGCAGCCGGCGAAAAGCCATGCTGCAGCCAGAAGTGTAAGAAGTCTTTTCATTTTATTATTTTCCCTTGAGGATGCTGCCGAGCACGCTTCCTGCGACAGAGCCGAGGAGGCCTCCGGACTTCTTCTGCTGCTTGGGCTGTGCTCCGGAAAGCGAGAGGATGATGTCGTTGAGGTCCACGTCGCCGTCACCGTCCATGTCCTTGATCAGGCCGGAGAGCTTGCCGACGATGGTCGGGATGAGTCCGGTAAGGGCAGAGTTGGTCTTGTTGCCGAGTCCGAGCTTGCTGAGGATATTGTTGGCGAAGAGCTTGCCTGCGAGAGCGGTGACAGGGCTGGTCGCTGCGTTGGACTTGCCGCTGAAGAGGTTCTTGAGTACATCGACGCCGCCGGGAGCGGTGGCAGTCTGGGTAAGGCTCTTGAGGACGGAATCAGAAAGACCGTTGAGGACGGTGTTCTGTACGTTGGAAGGGATTTCGACGCCTTGGGCTGCGGATGCGACAGTCTTGGCGAGAAGATCGGTAAGGGTTGCCATAATCAGTTAAAATTTAGTGTTTCAGTGTTTTCGGTTAAATAATCATGTGGCCGGAATGCCATCCGGTTTGGTAAAAATAATAAAATATCCTGAATTGTGGAGAAAGTTACCGTTTTTTTTGCAATTTCCTAAAACTGTTGTAAATTTGCAGTCCCGTTTTCGGCGGGGTATTGACATAAGCACATTGAGATATGGTGTAATGGTAGCACTACAGATTCTGGCTCTGTCAGTGAGGGTTCGAATCCTTCTATCTCAACAACCCCTCGGGGTTTATGATGGCGGGGTAGCTCAGCTGGTTAGAGCGTCGGATTCATAATCCGGAGGTCGTGGGATCATGCCCCACTCCCGCTACCCAACAGCAACATAAGTAAGCGGCCTGTATGAAGCCCTTACGCCCAATAACTTCAATATATATGTTCCGGCGCTTTGCACAGCGGCGGTTTTTTTGTATATTGCGGTGCCATGAACAGGCTTCTGGATGAAATGCTTTCCCATGCCGACCCGGCGCAGGTGGAGGGGCTGTCGCGGTTCTTCAAGACCGGACCGGGACAATACGGCGAGGGGGACAGGTTCCTTGGGATCAAGGTGCCGGTGACCCGTGTCGTGGTGAAGGACTGTTGGAAGGAAACGAGTTTCGAAGACCTGGAGGAGTGCATCGCCAGCGAATACCACGAGGTGCGGCTGGCGGCCCTGCTCTGCCTGGTGGCGATTTTTGAGAATGCATGGAAGAAGTCCGGCAGGAATGAAGGGCTGCAGCAGCGCTGCGTCGACTTTTACCTCGCCCATACGGACCGGATCAACAACTGGGACCTGGTGGACCTGTCCTGCTATCCGCTGCTGGGCGTATGGTTGCTGGACAAGGACCGCGGGCTGCTGTATGACTTTGCCCGCAACGGCAGGACCATGTGGGAGCAGCGGATAGGCATGGTGAGCACGATGACGTTCATACGGCACGGGCAGCTGGACGATACTTTCGCCATTGCGGACATCCTGCTGCACCATCCGCATGACCTGATACACAAGGCCGTCGGCTGGCTGCTCCGCGAAGCGGGCAAGCGCGACGGCGGCGCCCTGCGGGCTTGGCTCGCGCCGCGCGCTTCGGACATGCCGCGTACCATGCTGCGTTACGCCATCGAGAAGTTCCCCGACGATGAGCGCCGCATGTATTTGGCGAAATGACACTTTTTCAATGCTATCATGCAGTAATTAAATATATATTCCGTTTTAGGGTCAGAATCAATACGGAATCACTATGAAAAAGATTTGTTTGGTATTAGGCGCAATCTTGCTGCTGGCGGGATGCGACCAGAGTGAAGGTGGGCTTCCCCAGGCCTGGGATTTTATCAGTACCGGATGTGCATCCGAGACCAAGGCCGGCATGTATGGTGCCGAGCCCAGCCTGAGACTCGAGTATACCGAGACAGGACTTCTGGTTACGAGGAAGAATGCTGAAATGAACTGTGCGATCAAGAACGGCGGTATCGGATGTGATGTCTCCGTCGAAGGAGGGGTGATCCTGTACAAGACATATGAAAAGGACGGCCCTAAGGCGAATTGCATCTGCCTCGTGGAAGAGATGTCTTCAACCGTGAGCGGCCTCACGGAAGGCGCTGATTATACCTTGTACTATTGGTGTACGTCTGAGATGCCGCTTGTGCCTATCGACTTCACTTATGAAAAAGGCTTCGTAATGGTCATTGACCCCGACCTCTATGCTGCTCCGCTCGTCGACAACGGCGACGGCACCTGGAGTCCTGATGTAACTGTTTGGAAATAATCCGTTTTTACCATGAAACGACTCATACTCATTCTTTTTTCAGCGACCCTCCTTCTGGCATGCTCGAAGGAGACGACCGTGCAGTTGGTCAAGTTCACCGACACGGGCTGCGACAAGAGTTCGCTGGCTCCTGCAACCAAAAGCGGTTCAGACTCCCAGCTGATACTCGAATACTCCGAGGAAGGCCTGGTCGTTACAAGGACCAATGCCATCATGAACTGTTCCATCGGGCAGGGAGGCATCTCCTGCGACGTGTCTTTCGAAGACAATGTCATCCATTACCATGCATACGAGACGGACGGCCCTATCATGAAATGCCTTTGCCCCGTGAAGGAGATGTCTTCCGTCATTTCCGGCCTGAGGGTGGGCAGGGAATATGTCCTCGACTATACTTGTAGCGACACCCCTTTCGCGCCGATCAGTTTCACTTACCAGAAGGGCATGAAGTTGATCCTGGACGCCGACCTTTACACGCTCTGACGATATGAAACGTGTATTTTTCATCATCCTGTCAACATGCCTCCTCTGGACCTGTTCCAAGGAATCAGAAAATGTGAGACTGGTGAGTTTCACCGATACCGGTTGCGGCAGCGAAGTGATTGAGATGGCTACGAGGGGCGGTGACGACTCCGCTTACTCCTGGTCCCAGTTGATTCTATCTTACTCAGAAGAAGGCCTGGTCGTCACACGGACCAACGCCCAGATGAACTGCGGTATCAAGAACGGGGGCATAGCCTGCGACGTCTCCATCGATGGCAAGGTCATCCGCATGCATGTCTATGAGAAGGGTGAGAAAATGAGGTGCATGTGTCCCGTCAGGAAGATGTCCTCGACCATCGCCGGCCTTGGCCTCGGAAAGGACTATGTGTTGGAATATTTCTGCGGGGACGCGCAATACGGACCTTTCGAGTTCCGGTACGAAAAGGGATTCCAGCAGATGATAGACATAGACCTTTATCGTCTTTAGACCTGCTCTTTCTTGAGATGAGACATTTCCGTGTCCTGATCCTTGCTGCGCTGCTGCTGACGGCCTGCGGCCACGGGCGCGGGCCCGTTCCGGCTGCGCCGGACTACGGCAGCCCCGCCGCCTGGTACACCGTCGAACGCGGCGGTGCCGCCGACCTCTTCTACATCAGTTCCACCGAGACAGTCGATCATCCCGATGCGAAGGGAAGGACCATCCATTTCGCCGAGGCTGCCGACTCGGCGAAATGTACGGGGATACGTTTCGAGATGCAGGGCGTCGACCGCCGTTTCGGCGGGGAGCTCAATTTCCATTCTCCCTATTACCGCCAGGTCACCATGGATACCTATGCCGACATGAAGGCGCTGAAGCGCCGTTTCCCCGTGGCGATGGGTGATGCCCGCAGGGCCTTCAAGCATTACCTGAAGGAGGTCAACGGGGGTCGTCCGTTCGTGCTGGCGGGTTTCAGCCAGGGTGGACAGATCGTCGTCGAACTACTCAAGGAGATGCCCGACAGCATAGCGCAGAGGATGGTGGCCGCTTATGTCCTCGGCTGGAAGATATCCAAGGAAGAGCTGGAGAAGTATCCGGTCATCCGGCCGGCGCAGCGCTCCGACGACACCGGCGTGACCATCTGCTACAACTCTGTGCGCCGGCCTGAGGATGCCTCCGAACTTGTCAGTGGCGGCAATGCCGTCGCCATCAATCCCGTCAACTGGCGCACGGACTCCACTCCGGCCATCATGCACGACACGCTGACGGTCACGCTCGATCCTGCGACCAAGCTTCTGCTTGTGGACGGGTATGATGTCGTGGATTACGACACGTCATTCTTCCGCGAAGGATGCTATCACACCTTCGAGATCCGCTGGTACAGCGATTATCTGCTCGAAAACATAGAGGCACGCACCGAAGCCTGGCTGGCGGAGAACGGCCGGTAGACTACGGTACGGGATCATATCCGCTGCCGCCCCATGGGTG
>JAFYZE010000015.1 GCA_017548805.1 Bacteroidales bacterium | reverse complement strand
CTCTCTTCTTCCAATTTCACACATCTCTTCCCCAACTTCCATCCACTTCCCCCCTATCCCTTTTCCCCTTCTTCTCCCTCGACCGTCTTCAGAAGGGTACACCACTTCTTTCCGCATCTTTCGACCGCAATCGAAGGATGTATTCCTCCACCTCCGTGCGGAAAAACGCCAAAATCTCGCACGGATGGAGCAGAATTCCCCGATCCGTGCGGAAAAACGCCCATTTCCCGCACGGATGACACTCCATCCTGCCACCAAAGACGCCAAATGCTCCTGACGGTCCAAAGAGTGGACCTTCAGGAGCAAAAACGCCTCAAAATGCTCCTGAGGGTCCAAAAGATGGACCCTCAGGAGCACCTGGGTATCGGTGGAGTGGGGCAGGATGTCAAATAGACCCTGCCGGCTCCGATCAGAGCACTTCGAGCAGTTCTACCTTGAAGACAAGGGCGGCGCAAGGAGGGATGCTCCCGTGGGCGCCGGCCTCGCCATAGGCCATCTGATAAGGTATATAGAGCTCCCAGACGGAGCCCTCGGGCATCAGCTGGAGGCCCTCTGTCCATCCGGAGATGACCTGGTTGAGACCGAAGATGGCAGGCTCGCCGCGGTCGTAGGAGCTGTCGAACTTCATGCCGTTGGTCAGCTTGCCCTCATAGTGGCAACGGACGCGGTCGGTACGGCCGGGCTTGCGGCCGGAGCCCTGCTTGAGGACCTTGTACTGGAGGCCGCTGGGCAGGACGACCACGTCGTCCTTGCGGGAGTTCTCCTTGAGCCAGGCCTCGCCCTCGGCCTTGAAGGCGGCCGCCATCGCGGCCTGCTTCTCCTTTGCCTCGGCCTCGGCACGGGCGAAGAAGTCGTTCAGGACATTGTTGGCCTCATCGAGGGAGAGTGCAGGCTTCGCACCCAAGAGGCTGTCCTTGACACCGTTCTTGAAATCCTCGAAATCGAGCTTCTCTACGCCTGACTGCGACAGGCTGCGGGCGATGCTCATACCCAATGCGTAACTGAGTTTATCCATCTGTGAGTTTTTTTCCGGACACAAAGGTAGTAAAAAAGTCAATACACGATTTCGTCAGAAGGCGCGCTTTCATTCCAGCAGCGGTCCACGACGGTGACGATATAATAAAACGGCCCGTCATCGTCGTCAGTCGTCTCGTAGGAGGTCTCACGCGTGACGGCAACTATGTGGGAGGGATCCTTCAAATCCGCCGGGTCATCCATGCCGAAGCGGCGCACGATGAAGAAATGCGGCTCCTGCATGGGGTCGTCCACGGACTCCACGCGCCAGCGGACATAACCGTGGGAAGCCCAGATGTCCGATACCGGTGCCGGAGGCGCATCGTCGATATCCGTATAGGCGGGGATAAGGGCCGGAAAGCGCTGGTAGCGCCGGGCGAGCGAGTCCGTGAGCCCGAGCGTACCGTCGGAGAGCGACCAGCCCGGCCACCAGACGTTGCCGTCCACTTCCGGAAGTTCCCTCACCAGTTCCATTTTGCGTCCGAGTTGAGTGGTCTTCGGATTCTTTAGGTCGGGCTCGCCGAAAGTCTCTATGCTCTGTCCTATATACAGGTGACCCTTCAGGTCCAGGTCATTCCACCAGTTGATAAGTATCTCATAGTCAGCCAGCCTGTGCCCTATCTTCCAGTAGAGCTGCGGGGCGAGGTAGTCGACGTCGCCCGCAGCGGCCCAGGCCGGAGCATCGGCGTAGAGCTGATGGTAGCAGGAAAGGCCGTTGGTACGGCTCCCGCTGCCGTCCGGAGTATCCGAGAGATTCCTGTGTATGCCGAAAGGCGATACTCCGAAACGCACCCAGGGCTTTATCTCCTTGATGGCGGCATTCACCTCATGTATGAGTGTCGCGGTATTGTTCCGGCGCCAGTCGTCCTTGCGCCGGAATCCCTGCGACTTCCCGTATTTAGCGAATGTGTCGTCGTCGGGGAATTCCCTGCCGTTGACAGGATAAGGATAGAAATAATCGTCGAAATGGATGCCGTCCACGTCGTAGCGCGACACTATATCGCGCACCACACGCACGACATGCTCGCGCGAAGCGGGTTCGCCCGGATCGAAATACACCTGACCGGAGTATTTCTTGAAGATTGAAGGATTCTTGCGTGCAATATGGTCACGGACAAGCGACTCGGCGGCGTTGAGCGTCACCCTGTAAGGGTTGAGCCATGCATGGAGTTCCATCCCGCGGGCATGGCACTCCTCCGTCATGAAACGGAGCGGGTCCCAGAGGGGATCCGGAGCCTTGCCCTGGGTGCCGGTGAGATACCGCGTCCAAGGCTCGATGTCAGAGATGTAGAATGCATCCGCCTCCGGCCTGACCTGGAAGAATACGGCGTTGCAGCCGCACATCTGCAGTGAGTCGAGCGTGCCTGTCAGCCATGTGCGGATCTCCTCCTGGCTCATCTTCTGCATGTCGGCATTGCCGACTATGTGCAGCCAGGCGCCGCGGAACTCGCGGAGCGGGAGTTCCTGCGCCGCCGCACCAAGCGCCAGCAGCGCGGAGAGTATGACCAGGCAGAACTTACGCATTTCGTGTAAAGATAATAAAAAAACCTTCCCCGAAAGCGGGGAAGGCATATAAAACTGTCCTTTGAAGCTTCTAGGCCTTGCCGTCGGAACCGAGGACGTTGACGATCTTGTGGATGTACATCTTCTTCATCTCCTCGCGGGCGGGCTTGAGATACTGGCGGGGATCGAAGTGGCTGGGATTCTCGGCGAGGTGCTTGCGCACGGCGGCGGTCATGGCCAGACGGCTGTCGGAGTCAATGTTGATCTTGCAGACAGCGCTCTTGGAGGCCTCGCGGAGCTG
>JAFYZE010000108.1 GCA_017548805.1 Bacteroidales bacterium | reverse complement strand
TCCCGCATCAGGACGAATGCGTCCTGGAGGGGCTGGCGGTAGCGGATGCGCACGCGGTAGCGACGGATGTCGCCCGGAAGCATCCGCAGGTCCGGACGGATCCAGTGGATCTCGTCCGGCGCCACACGCAGGCAGATGCGCGAAAGTCCTTTATGCTTATGTCCCTCACCGACATAGATTATGTTGCGGTCTATGTCTGTACCGATGACGAAGATGGACTCCTTGTGACCTCCGATGTTCAGTCCCTTGCGCTGGCCTATGGTGTAGAACTGGGCACCCTCGTGGCGCCCTACGATCTTGCCGTAGGGGTTGGCCTTGTAACGGGTTTTCCTGACATGGTGCTTGCCTGACCGGTAGGTCTCGGTCTCGAAACTTAAGGCATCATAGCGGACGGGGAGAGAAAGCCTGAGCAGCGTCGCATCGTCAACCGCTTCAAGCGCAGCCGTCGAGTACTCGTTGTGAGCGACATTGGCAGGAGTTGCCTTGTCCTCTGATATATAGTCGGTTATGAGCTGCGGTTCCGCTCCGGGGTCGGCGAGCAGGGAAGTGACAGTATCCTTGATGAAACGGTACTGTGGATTGTCGTCATAGAAGGCGTCGTAGACTTCGATGACATCGCCCTCGACGGACTTCAGCTTTTGCTGGAGGAATACCGGCAGGTCGACCTTGCCGACGAAGCAGATGCCCTGGGAGTCCTTTTTGTCGGCGGATGGCAGGTCGGCCTCGGCCGCCAGACGCCGCACTTCAGACTTGCACAGGTCCCCGATGGGGAACATCGCTTTTGCGAGTTGCTCCTGCGAAAGCTGGCAGAGGAAATAACTCTGGTCCTTGCCGGGATCGACTCCTTCGAGGATGCGGTATATCGGCCCGTCAGGGCCCTCAAGAATCTCCTTGCGACAATAATGCCCGGTTGCGACCATATCCGCTCCGAGACCTTCGGCAGCTTTCATGAAAGCATCGAACTTGATCTCACGGTTGCATAGGACATCCGGATTCGGTGTGCGCCCCTTGGAGTATTCGTCGAACATGTAGTCCACCACGCGCTGGCGGTACTGCTTGCTAAGGTCCACGAAATAGAACGGAATCCCGATCTTGCGGGCGACCATCTCGGCCACGAAGCGGTCCTCCTCCCATTCGCAGTCTCCGTGCAGCGTGCCCTCGGTGTCATGCCAGTTCTGCATGAACATGGCAAAGACATCGTAGCCCTGCCGCTTGAGCAGCAGGGCCGCGACGCTGGAGTCAACTCCGCCCGAGAGTCCGACGCAGACCTTCATGTCAGAAGAGTTTTCCTGTCCATTTCTCAGAGAGAAGCTTTGCCGCATCTGCTACTTCGCTGTCGTTCAGCGGCTTGCGCTTGGCGGCGGCACCGGCCTTGCGCTCTTTGTCGAACTGCTCCTTGAGCAGCGCGAACTGGCGCTTGGTGTCCAGCGTGAACTCTCCGTTCATTATCCAACTGAAATACGACGGCTCCGTGAGGTATACCTCGCGGGCAGTCTTGCCTTTGTGCTTGCCGAAGCTGATGATCGCTTCCTTGTCGTCGTTGTAGATGAGGCGGCCTGCATAGTCTACGACCCTGGGCCGGCCGCCGACCGCTGAAAGCGCGTCGACGTCATTCTTGAGGTCATCGTACATGTCGAGCTGGCTCTTGAGCACTTCGTATGTGGCGACGGTGTCCGCCTCGGCGGTATGTGCGTTCTCGAAGTCTCCGCCGCAGTAGAAACGGTAGGCGGCCTTGAGGTTGCGGGGCTCCTTGAAATGGTAGATGTTCTGGACATCCACCATCTTTTTCTCATGGAGGTTGATATTGAAATCGCGTCCTAGATAGTGGCGGACGCGCTCTATCTCCTCCGCCAGCAGCGGAAGGTCGAACTTGGCGGAATTGAATCCCGCCAGGTCACTGTCGCCGATCCATTCCACGACCTCGTCCACGACGTCGCAGAAGCGGGGACAATCGACGAGGTCCTCGTCCTTGACCCCGTTCACGGCGCTTGCGCTCGGGGATATAGGCCTCTGGCGCCTGGTCTCATAGTCCCAGGGCTTGATCTTCCATGTCTTGATGCGCTGCTCCCCGCCGGGGAACACCTTGACGAAACTGAGCTCGATGATTGAGTCAGAGGCAATATTAAGGCCGGTGCTCTCGATATCGAAGAAGAGCAACGGCCTGTTGAGTTTGAGTTCCATAAAACTTGGTTAGATGGCCACAGGCATTATGATGCCGCAGATCTTCTCGTTCTCCGCCTCCTCTTCGGCAGGGAGGATAAGCGCAGCCCTGCGCGGGTCTGCGAACTTCATGACGAGGTTTTCGCAGGTCATGTTGGAAAGGATGTCTACGAGGAACGGCGACTTGAAGCCGATGGTGAGGTTGTCTCCGCTGTAGTCGCAGTTGATCTTCTCATAGGCGGTGGTGGCGAAGCCGAGGTCCTGTGCGGTGGTCTCCAGCTGGTCCGGCTTGAGATCGAACTTGACGTGGTTGGAGGCTTTGTTGGCGCAGACGGCCACGCGGCGGATGGTATTGAGGAACTGCGTGCGGTTGATCTTGAGGATGTTGGCGTTGTTCTGCGGGATGACGTCGCGGTACTTGGGGTACTTGCCGACGATCAGGCGGCAGACCATCATGGTGGCGCCGAACTTGAACACGACGGTGGTGGAGTCGAAGATGACCTCGACTTCCTCGATGTCCTTGCCGATGATGGACTTGAGGACGTTGGCTGGTTTCTTGTGCAGGATGAACGAGAGCTTGCCGGGGGCCTTGACGTCACCGGTGGTGTAGCAGATGAGCTTGTGCGAGTCGGAAGCGACAAGGGTGGTGTTGTCCACGTCGATGTCGAAATAGATGCCGTTCATGACCGGACGCATTTCGTCGTCGGCAGTGGCGTAAACTGTGCCGTTGATGCCGTCGACGAGGGTCTGGGCGGGAAATACTACCTTCTGGGCATCGTCTCCCGCACCCTTGATCTCAGGGTAGTCTTCGGCAGGGAAGTAGGGGAGGACGGAGTTGCCGCTGGACCAACGGCACTCGAAGGAGCTGTCGCTGACGGTCTTGATGCTGATGGGCTGGTCCGGAAGTGCTTTAAGCAGGTCTATGATATGACGGGCGGGCACTGCCATGCTGCCCTCTTCGGCGGTGGAGTCCACCTCCACGTCGGTGCGCAGCGTCAGTTCGGTGTCAGATGCCGTGATCTCGAGGATGTTCCCGTTCAGGACGAAAAGGAAATTCTCCAGAATGGCGAGGGCTGACTTGGAAGGGATGGCCTTGGATACGTCCGAGATGCCTTTGAGCAGTTCCTGGCTAGATACTTTGAATTCCATACTCACTTACTTTTATCGATTGTACAAATGTAATAATTAAATGGAAATATTTTGGCATATATTTTGAGTTTTTCTTCCCCGTGCGGACGAAACTGACATTTTGTCCGTCATGACTATGTGATAATGAAACAATAAAGATAAATGTTATGAAAAAAGGTTTGTTGACTATCCTGGCGTCAGTCCTTGTCAGTGGACTGACAGCCTATGCCATCGTCAGGAGCACTGCTCCCGAAATGGCTCCCGCCACCGTCTCTTCTGACGGCGCATCATACCGTACGGTCAATCTTGAACAGACCGACTATCCCGATTTCACATACGCGGCCGAGTCCGCCGTCGATGCCGTGGTCTATGTCGAAGTCGTCGTAAGGACCCAGGTCCGCAGGCAGCAGCAGTATATGGATCCGTTCGAGTATTTCTTCGGCAACCCCTGGGGTGACAGCTATCCCCGCCAGCAGCAGGAGCCACAACAGCGTGAGCAGAGGGGCAGCGGTTCCGGTGTCATCATCCGTCCCGATGGCTATATCGTCACCAACAACCACGTCGTGTCCGAAGCATCCGAGATAAAGGTCACATTGAACAACAACAAGACCTATGACGCAACGGTCATCGGCACCGATGCCGCCACTGACGTGGCCCTGATCAAGAT
>JAFYZE010000107.1 GCA_017548805.1 Bacteroidales bacterium | reverse complement strand
ATGGAGGAACAATACGTCAGGACCCTTCTGGCAGACCATATCAGGGGCCTGGCAGAAGGGTCCTGCGATAAGATGTCCTGAGAGACTTAGAAGTTGATCATGAAGTGCAGGTCGGCACCCATGAACAGCTGGCTCTTGGTCTCGATCTTGGTGTCTTCGTCAATGATGGAGACGGACACGGGGCTGACATTCTTGAAGTAATGCATGATCGGAAGACCGAAGCTGAACGAGATGGTCCGGTTGGGGGCTATGCCGATCTGGGGCTCGAAGAAGAAGCCCTTGACATTGCATTTCTCGAAATTCTTGGCGAGCTTCTTGATGCTCGACTCCTTGCCGGTGTTATAAGCCGAAAGGCCGATGCGGTATCCGAGGTCGCACTGGATGAAAAAGTTGGGTCCGCGGTCATAATAGCCATTCCCGGCGATTGCATAGCGGCCTCTCATGAAAATAGGGAGCGCAAGCTCTCCGTGATAGTCATAGTCCTTGGACTTCTTGGAGCCGCCCTGGATGGCAAGGGCGTGGATGTAATCGACACCTCCGCCAACTCCGAACTGGAACTCGGGCGAGAACTCGTACAGGAAGGAAACATTGACTCCTCCGATGGCCTGGGCGCCGCGTCCGATGCCCTCTCCGAGGTGGAAGTCGATATAGGACGCGATGCTGCCGTCGCGATAATCATCATAGTACCTCTGGGCATGCAGGCTGTTCATCGAAAGGCAGCATGCGGCCAGCAACAGAAGGAGTTTCACAGGTCTCTTCATACTTTTCCGTTTTAGTTTTCACAAAAATAACATTTTTTTCACTATCGGCAAGCGGAAAAACCTTACCTTTGCATTTAAACGGATTCATGATGAAATCATTCAGAGCCTCCATACCCGTGCTTGCGGCCGTCATGCTGGCCGTCCTGTTGCCTTCCGGCTGCAGGGAAACGGCCGAAACCGGCCGCCGTACGGTCCCGTATGTCCAGCATATCCTTTCGTCCCGCGGCTACGAGTGGTCGCTTCTCTCGGGCTTCGACCCTGCTGACCCGAAGGGCTCCATCGCCCTTGTCGGGCCCGAGGCGCGGAACCGCGCCCTCGCGGAGCGTTTCCTGAACGGGGACGATTTCGACAATATCCGCGGAAGTTACGCCCATGACGAGCTCCAGGACTTTGCCGGAGAGCGCATAGATATCCTTTCGGACAGGGCCAATACCCCGTACGAGTCATTCCTTGGCCCTGGCGAGGACAGCCTCCGCACCATCACTGTCAGGAACTTCATGTTCGCTATAGATACCATGCTCAGCATCGGAGCCTTCGACAACGACAGGCTTGAGCGCAAGGAGAATTCCAAGGTCGTCGTATTCACTTCTCCAATGTCGGCAGCATTCGGGGCCTTCGATATCGACACCCTCATGCGCTCCGTAGGCAAGCAGGTTCCGGTGATCTTCCCGTCCCGCCTCATTCTCGGGCATCAGCTCGACAGGAACATCCCGCACATGCATGTCGCCGTGATCACGGACAGCCTGAGCGCGGAGTCCGGTGTCTATCCGAGCCTTTTCGACGAGCTCGCTGCTGAGCGCGGACTGCTCGGATGCGGCTGCGTGGCGTTTGCATGTGACTCCCTGAGCTATGGAGGCGACCTGCTGGACGCCTACCGCACCGCGGGCGGCAACATGCCGTTGTCAGCGGTCATCGTGGATGATCCTTCGGTGGACATCGACGCGGTGCGCGACTCTTTCGACTGGATCATGCACGTCCAGAGCGAGGCCAACCTCGGCTACCGCCGGCTCATGACAGAAGGCTTCACGATCATCGACGCGAGGCGCGAGGTGACTGACGCCTGCTACAGACTGCTGCGCCGCACCAACAATTTCACGCACAACATTTCTTACCCGTACTCGAAGGATTATGTCACCGTCCCGGCCTCGTCCGGCGGCGGATACAACCTCGTGGAGCTGTTCTGACATGTATAGGATCACCATACCGGCCGAAGAGATAGACAGCATGCCCCTGGTATCATTCCCGGGGACCATCACCGTCATCGAGGAGACGGGAGCGGCCTTTGACAAGGCCGTCGCATACCTGCGCAGGCAGAAGATAATAGGGTTCGATACCGAGTCCCGCCCTTCGTTCTCCGCGGACCAGCCCCATTACGGGGTGTCCCTTCTCCAACTCTCCGGCGCCACCAAGGCGTATCTTTTCAGGATTAAGAAATGCGGCATGCCCGCAAGCCTATGCAGGCTGCTGTCCGACCCGCGCATCGTCAAGGTCGGCGCAGCCGTGCATGACGACCTGCGCGGGCTCAAGAGGCTTCACGGCTTTGAGCCGGGTTCCTTCGTCGACCTGCAGAAGATAGGATGGGAGTATGGCATCAGGGACAAGGCCGTAAAGAAGATGGCCGCCAACATCCTGGGTATCAGGATATCCAAGACGCAGCAGCTCTCCAACTGGGAAGCGGAGAGGCTCAGCGAGGCGCAGCAGCGCTATGCTGCCACCGACGCCTGGGTGTGCCGCGAGATGTACCTAAAGCTCCTCCGCTCGGAGAAGCATCCCCTGACTCCTGAACAGCTTCTCCCGAACCCTGTAAAAACCGAATCCAATGATCAAGGTCATACTGAAGAAAGGTAGGGAGGACTCCCTCCTGCGTTTCCATCCCTGGGTGTTTTCCGGCGCCATAGCGCAGGTCGCGGGCCATCCCGCCGAAGGCGACATCGTGTCGGTGCACGCCTCGGACGGAGGTTTCCTCGGCTGCGGGCACTACCAGGTGGGCTCCATCGCGGTCCGTATACTCAGCTTCGACCAGTCCGCGCTTGCGCCTGACTTCTATGAGGTCATGCTGGGCCGGGCCATTGAGGTCCGGCGCGCCGTGGGCCTGGACGGGGGAGGCGACGCACGCACCGCGTGCTACCGCCTCGTCCATGGCGAGGGCGACGGGCTGCCCGGCCTGATCATCGACTATTACGACGGAGTTTGCGTGCTGCAGGCGCATTCCGTAGGCATGTTCCGCGCAAGGCATCAGGTCTGCGAGGCGCTGAAGGCCATTTATGGCGACCGCCTCAAGGCTGTCTATGACAAGAGTTCAGGTACAGCGCCTTACAAGGCCGGTCTCGAGCTCATCGATGGCTATCTCTATCGCTCCGAGGGCTTTTCCGACGACGAGCAGACCGTCCTGGAGAACGGCCACAAGTTCATCGTCAACTGGACCGAAGGGCAGAAGACCGGCTTCTTTCTCGACCAGAGGGAGAACCGCGCGCTCGTCGGGCGCTATTCCGCCGGCCGCAACGTACTGAACCTCTTCTGCTATACGGGAGGCTTCTCCATCTACGCCCTGGCCGCCGGCGCGGTGCATGTCGATTCGGTCGACAGCTCCGCCAAGGCCATGATGATGGTGGACCGCAACGTTGCTCTCAATGGCTTCGACGCCTCGCTTCATACCGGCTATTGCACGGATGCCATCGATTTCCTCAAGAATGTCCCCGAAGGGAAATACGATCTCATGATAGTCGATCCGCCGGCATTTGCCAAGCATCGCGGCGTGCTGAAGAACGCTCTGCGGGCGTATCAGAGGCTCAACGCCGCCGCGATTGCCAAGGTCGCTCCCGGCGGCCTGGTCTTCACCTACAGCTGCTCGCAGGTCGTCGACAAGGAGGCGTTCGCGCTTGCGGTATTCTCCGCCGCGGCCTCGGTCGGCCGCTCTGTCCGCATCCTCGACCGCCTGAACCAACCCGCCGACCACCCCGTGAGCATCTATCATCCGGAAGGGGAGTATCTCAAGGGCCTGCTGCTGTACGTAGAGTAAGTCCCCGTCATGGCCCAGGACGCGAACATCGGTCTTTTCAACGAGAGTTTTCCGCCCGTGATGGACGGAGTGGCCGTTTGCGTCGAGAACTACGCACGCTGGATGCAGGAGAAGGTCGGAGGGGTCTCTGTCATTACTCCCCGCAATCCCGGAGCGGACTATAGCGACAGGGCTTATGAAGTGTTGGATTATCTGTCCGTGCCGGTCCCTTTCAGGGCGCCTTATGTCACGGGTATTTCCGAGATGGATCCAGCCTTCCTCAAGCAACTTCTCAAACGCAGGTTCAAGGTCGTCCACGCCCACAGTCCTTTCGTGGCCGGCATGACGGCTTCCCGTGTGGCGCGTGTCCAGAAGATCCCCCTGGTAGCGACCTTCCACTCCAAGTACCGTGATGATTTCTCCCGCATCATGCCCGCCCCCATGGTCGATGTCGTGATCAAGGAGATCGTCCGCTTCTACAAGAAAGCTGACGCCGTCTGGGTCCCGCAGGAGTCCGTCAAGGACGTGCTTTACAGCTACGGATACAAAGGCCCTGTCGACGTCATGCCCAACGGCTGCGACCTTGCCGGTGATTATCCGGAATCGTTTTTCCAGGAGGCTAGAACGGCACTGGGCCTCGAAGACGGTCTTTTCACTATGCTCTTTGTCGGCCAGCACATCTGGGAGAAGAACCTCCGTCTCACCATCGAAGCACTAGCCCGTATCAAGGACTTGCCATACAGGATGTTCTTCATCGGTACCGGTTATGCGGAAGGGGAGATGAAAGAACTCGTATCGCAATTGGGTATCGGGGAAAAAGTAACCTTCGTGGGACGTGTGACAGACCGCGAGTTGCTTAAGCGGTACTATGCGGCTGCAGACCTGTTCCTGTTCCCGTCGCTTTACGACACTGACGGCCTTGTGGTCCGCGAAGCCGCCGCCCTTGGCACGCCTTCCGTTATGCTCCGGGAAGCGTCTGCTTCGGGCATGCTCACAGACGGCGAGACCGGATTCAAGATCGCCGGCACGCTTGACGACTTCGAGGCGCTGCTCCGCGCATTGGCCGCAGACCCTGGCCGGATCAAGGCCGTCGGGCGCGGCGCACGCAGCATCGTCCGCTCCTGGGAAGACATTGCGGACGAGGCCCTGGACCGCTACAATGCGATCCTCTCCCGCCGTTTTCTCATCCGTCCCATCGAGCGGTAATATTTTCTTTGGATATAAAAAAAGAATCCCTATCTTTGTAGTCCTTTTTGGTGCCTGGGCCGGGAGGTTAGGCACTGGTCTGCAAAACCAGGTAGAGCGGTTCAATTCCGCTAGGCACCTCGATATCGCCTCTACAGTACGCTGTAGGGGCGATTGCTATTAAAATAGTCCCGGATTTGTCCCGTAGATTTGTCGTTGCCCGATTTTGCCAAGAAATTGTCCCGTCACCGTGTAGAAAACCCCACCTGCTGTCTCAGCAAGTGGGGCGATTGAATTATTAACGTGTCAGTCTGTTGACTGTCAGTTGGGACAAATATAACAACTCCTAAGCGATTTTGTTCATTTTTCTTCTGGTAAAAGGAAAATAGACACAAATCGAGATCTCCAGATATAATCGTTTGGTCAGTTTGGTATATCTAAGACCACCGACCAAACCAAACGGTTTCCGGTCCATCATTTCTCTTTCTTTTTACCCGGACATTCGTTCTTCCACCGACCGATTATCGGGAGGGTAGAGTGCTTCGTATTGCTGCCTCTTCTGCTTCGGTATGGTGACATCTCCTTTCACTTCGCAAAGTTCTGTCACCCGGACATCCCGGCAAGGTCCGCTTCGCTCTCCACCTTGCCTTGCTGATGTCCTGCAGGGTGACGTATTCCATGCTGCGTAAAAAAGATGTTTCACCATCAAACCGTAGCATTATGAAGAAGCAAGCACACTACACACCCGACACCCCGATCAAAGCATCGGCCCAGGCAGCAGGTTACCTGCGCGAAGACTTCCGTGACCTCGATCACGAGGAGTCCTGGATCCTCCTCCTGAATGGAGCCCACCTTCCACTGGCCAAGAAGATGATTACCGTAGGAACCATCAAGTCGACGCAGATCGACCACCGGCGCATCATCAAGGAAGCGCTCCTCTGCAACGCAACCGCTATCATCCTCTTCCACAACCACCCGAGCGGGAATCCCGCCCCGAGTGCCTCTGACATGAACGAGACCAACAAGCTCAAGAAAGCTTGCGACATCTTCGATATCTCGCTTCTCGATCACATCATCCTTTCGGATAACTCCTACTACTCCTTCGCAGAAGAAACCCAAAACAAGTTTTAAGTCATGAAAACTCTCAAGTTCAAAAACACTGAAGTGAAACTCTCCTTCGACAGCTACCGTAACAACGGTACCCTGGCCGTCCTGATGAACACCGTTCCGGACGAGGAGCTCTATGCAGTAATCACTGTCAACCTCGGCAGTCTTCTCCAGACTGACCGTCTGGCGTTCGTCGACGAGAACAACCTGCCCGGCATCGGAGCCTGGCTGAAGAAGAACAAGATCGCATCTCCGCTGGGCTACAAGGAGCGCAGCGGGTTCTGCCAATACGAGCTCTACGCCTTCCACCATCACGCGTAGAGAAACTCTGGATTCCATCGAGTATCTCCAAGTCAGCGATGGCTTGGAGATATTTGTGTCATTGGAAAGTAGGCTGACGTTCAATATCCGTTGTGAAAGCGCCGATGAATTCGGCGAGGTACATCAGGATTTCACGGAAGCGGCCGACTGGCCGAGAATTCCTTTTCTTTTGACCCGGAGATTATCCGGGCGGCAGAGAATCTGTAGGGGGAGAGCTCCTCCGACGCGAAACTCCGCCTCATGCGCACCTGCTTCCGACGCGTCCGTTCCTTTTTCCTCACCTGTCGGTGAACCGGGGGCGTCCCCTGACCGCCGTTCCAAGGAGGGGAGCGGCATCCGCTTTCCGGCGCTGTGCCGGCTGTCTCACCGCTTCTTTGGTTCTTTCGGGCGGTAGCGATAGGCGTGCTATTCATCCCTTTGTCGCCTTGGATCCGGGTTCATACCGATGACGAAGGGGCTGTGGCTGATCCATGTGACTGAACCGGTT
>JAFYZE010000106.1 GCA_017548805.1 Bacteroidales bacterium | reverse complement strand
ACGGCTCTGACGATGTATTTCATGGCTCGGATTTTTGTGTACACAAATATAATAAATTTCGCTATCTGCACGAAATTTGTTACTTTCGCGGATGGAATTACAAATTAAAATGACTTGTTTATGAAAGAAGATCCACTTGAGCGTCTGGAGCGCGAGGAGCGCGAAAAGAAGAATGGCGGCCTGAAGACCGTCATGTATGCGCTGGCCGCAGTCGCGGTCCTGCTCGCCGGAGCACTGGCCTATGTCTGGTTCCAGAAGAGTTCGCTGGTAAAGGACCTCAACCTCGAGAAGGAGGACCTTACCGAGCAGATAGTTGCCCTCCAGCAGGATTACAACAATCTTTCCTCTGACTACGAGGCCATCAATTCGCAGCTCGACTCTTCCCGCGAGGAGGTTTCGCAGCTCGTGGAGAGGATCAAGCAGACCGATGCTACGAACCGCGCCAAGATGCGCCAGTACGAGAAGGAACTCGGCACTCTGCGCAGCATCATGCGCAACTATATCGTCCAGATCGATTCCCTCAATACCCTTAACCAGCAGCTTCAGGCAGATGCTGACGCCGCCCGCAAGGACGCAGCCGCCAGCCGTCGCCAGAACGAGGCGCTGAACCGTCAGGTCTCCGACCTGAGCGGTCAGGTCGCCGCCGGTTCTGTGATCAAGGCCCGCGGCATCATCCTGGAGCCTTACAGCGCCCAGGACAAGGTTACTGACCGCAGCAGCCGCGTCGTACGCATGCTGACGACACTGAGCCTGGTCGAGAACGACCTGGCCCCGAAGGGTCCGGTGCGCGTTTACATCGTGGTCAAGGCTCCTGACGGGACCATCTTGACCAACGCCAACAGCACCGGTTTCGAGAGTGGCGGTGAGGCCCGCACGGCTTCCGCTTCCCGCGAGGTTGACTACGAAGGCAAGGAAGTCGAGCTCAGCATCTATCTCAACGACCTGACCGACCGCTGCGTCAAGGGCGTCTACACTGTCGAGGCTTATACGGCACAGGGTTATCTCGGCAGCGCCGAGACGATGCTCAGATAGTTCCTGGCGGAAGGCCGTGGCCTATGATTTACGTCCACGTACCGTTCTGCCGTAGTTTCTGCACCTATTGCGGTTTCTATTCCGAGATCTGTTCCCGGAAGGAAACGCAACAGGTGCAGAACCGTTTATTCGAGGACTACGCCGAGGCCCTCTGCGCGGAGATCGATTCCCGCCGGGCGGAAATCTCTGCCATGTCCGGCGAGCCGGTGGCTCCTGCTGCCGGGAGTCGGACTGCGTCCGACCCTTCCCACGCAAGCGTGGGCCCCTCCCTCTCCCGTGCCGAGGGCGGCACGTCCCGGCAACAGGAGCCACCGGCCTCGCCCAACACCCTATATATCGGCGGGGGGACGCCGTCGGTGCTGCCGCTGGCGGTGCTGGAGCGGATAGTACGCGTGCTCGGGCCGGCGACGTATGAGGAATTCACCGTTGAGGTGAATCCCGACGACGTCGTCGCCGGCGGTCCGGAGTACGTCGCCGGACTCCGCGCGCTGGGCGTAAACCGCGTCAGCATGGGAGTGCAGTCGTTTGACGACGGTATCCTCCGGTGGATGAACCGTCGTCACGATGCCGCCGGCGCCCGTGAGGCGTTCCGCCTCCTCAGGGCCGGCGGGTTCGACAACGTCAGCATTGACCTGATCTTCGGGCTGTCGCAGCTGACGGAGGCGGTATGGGAGTCGACGATAGACGAGGCTTTGGTAATGGGACCGGAGCACATTTCCGCATACCAGCTGTCCATAGAGGAGGACAGTGCGCTGGAGCGTATGGTGGCTGAAGGCCGGTATGTGGAGGCATCTGACGAACAATGCCGCGGTCAGTACGACATCCTCTGCCGGAAACTGGCGGATGCCGGGTATGTCCACTACGAGGTGTCCAACTGGGCGCGTCCGGGCCGCGAAGCGGTCCACAATAGCGCCTATTGGCGCCGCGTCCCCTACATCGGCCTCGGCCCCGGCGCCCACAGTTTCTCTCATGGGATCCGGTCGTGGAATACGCAGGAGCTGCCCCGGCGTGAGGCCGACGGCCGCCTGGCCGGCTGGCGTTCCGAGAGGGAAGTCCTCTCGGAGCGGGAGGCCGCCGAGGAGACCGTCATGCTCGGTCTCCGCACCGCCGCCGGCCTCCCTCTCTCCACCCTCCGCGCCATCTCCCCGGCAACGGCCATCGACGCCCTCCTTTCCGAAGGCGCCCTGCAGGAAATCTCCTCACCCGGCAAATCCTCTGTCAACCTTTCTACCGTTGCTGAGTATGCTGATGACCGCCCTTTCATCCATGTCACCAAGGACGACCTTTTCGTCCGCATCCCCGAGGACCGGTTTTTCGTCTCCGACGACATCATCTCCCACCTCCTGCCCTAGCTCTTCTCCGTAACTCCCATTCATCCTTCGACCTCCGGTAGAAGGATACTGTATATAACAGTGAAAACAGACACATCCTTCGACCGAAGGTAGAAGGATAGCTCTCCCGTGGAGGAGTTTAAGCATGGTTAATGTAAACGATGTCGTAAAAGGGTATATAAAAAAGATTTTTGGGGGAAGGTGGAGGATTTTTGGGGAAGAATAGTTATCTTTAAGGAGTAATTCCATTAAAACCTAAAGATATGGCAAAGATCGTTTACATCCTTGGTATCGTGGTCGCGATATGGTGCGTCCTTGACATCTTCAAGAAACCCAAACTTGGTCTCATCGGCAAGATTCTCCTGT
>JAFYZE010000105.1 GCA_017548805.1 Bacteroidales bacterium | reverse complement strand
GGCCAGGCGCAGCGCATCGCCATCGCCCGCGCGCTCCTGCATCCGGGCGGGGTGCTCATCCTCGATGAGGCTACATCCGCCCTTGACAGGGACACGGAGGACGAGCTGCTTCTCAGGCTCTCCAAAAAAATAAGCGGCGGGAAGACCATCCTTTGGATCACCCACCGCGAATCGGTCACCAGCATCGCTGATGCCGTGCTGAGAATCTGATCATTCGTGATCGCGGACGCAACGGACGTTGGCCGCAAATGATTTCTTGGAAGAATAACCAATGAAAAGGTCCGGGCTCTCGTCGTAGAAATACCTGTAGAAAGCCTGGTCGTCATCCCTCTCGTCAGCAGTCCAGAAAGTGGCATACTCGTACATCGACTTGAAGTCGGTGCGGTTCTCCATCCTGGAAGCATATCCGAGCGGTATCATGGACAGGCCCAGCTTGTCGGTGATCTTCACGTCGGGCCAGTACTCCCACATCTTGGTGCCGTTGAACTTGAGGTCACCCATGAAGGCCCCCGCCACGGAAAGGATGCGTACGGAAGGATCCGGACGGCTGTCAAGTGCGGCGGACGCTGCATCGGCCCAGTCGTTGAGAGTCGAAAGCCTCCATCCAGCGGGGCATGCAGAAACCGCCTCGTTCCAGGTGTAGAATCGTCCGAAAATCTCAGATACGGCATCGCAGTTTTCGAGAGCGGTGCCCGATCCCTTGAAAGCGAGGTTCTCCCTGAACCAGTCCTTGGAGCCGACAGTGGTGCAGAGATAGTCGTGACCGTCCCTGGGGTCGGTGAAGAAGAAATCCCTTCCTTCAACGGCGTCTATGCCGCTGAGGCTGCCGTTCTTGCGGCCGGTCCTGATGATGGTGACGGAATGGGTGGTCGAGCTGTTGTAATAGCCGTCGGCAAAGCCCGCACAGGTCAACGAAACCGTGCAGAGCGTGTCAGGAAGAGTAAGCGTGAAAGACTTTGTGGTGTCCCTGATGCTGAGGGGATTGGCATACCAATAGTAGTCGACCTCCTTGCCGTCGTCGTCCGTCACCCCGCTGGCGGTAAAGGAGAATGTCTCGCCGACAGCCGCATACGGAGGGAGCGAAAACTCGGGCTCTCCCGTGAGGTATGAGAAGGTCTCGTCTTCGTCCTTCTTGCAGGCGACGCAACACAGGGCGAAAACGGCTGATGCAATCAGTATGTATTTCTTGATATCCATTATTGCTTTCATGATCAATTAACACGCAAATATCGTGAATTTCGGCTTAAAAACCATTACCTTTGTACAAATACTTTGCCGTTCCGCCCATGAATCTCAAGTTTCGACTCTCCATATTCGCGGCTTTGCTTGTCCTGCTTGCCTCTCAGGGATGCAACCGTTATGTCGCCGTGACCGGATACGCCCAGGGCGGGACATACAGCGTGAAGTTCAATCTCGCCGGCGTGCGCGTTCCGCGCGCCGAGATCTCTTCGGCCATTGACTCCATCCTTACGCTTGTGGACACAACCTTGTCGGGGTATAACAAATCCTCGCAACTGAGCCGCTTCAATGCGGGTGAAACCATTGTCCCCAATAAGCTTTTCTCGGACATCTACGCCTTTTCACGAAGCATCTGGGAAGAGACCGAAGGGTGCGTGGATGTCGCTGCGGGGCCGCTTTTTGATATCTGGGGCTTCGGATTCTCGACCGACTCGCTGCCTTCGGCCGACCGCGTCAGCGAGACCCTCGCCGCCTGTGGCATGGCGCGCCTTCTCCCTTCCATTGACTCCGGCATCCCCGTCGATTCCAATTCACTTCTTGACATGTCCAAGGTGTCTGGCTCCGGAGCCAGTTTGAATTTCAACGCCATAGCGCAGGGGTACACGTGTGACCTCGTCGCGGACTATCTCCGGTCCATCGGCGTCAAGGACATGCTGGTCGATATCGGCGAGATATACTGCGCCGGGCGCAATCCCGCGAGGCGGGACTGGAGCATCGGCGTCGACCGTCCCGTGGACGGCAACGAGACGCCCGGCGCCGACCTTGACGGTGTCTGGCTGTCCGGCGGCCGCTCCTGCGGCATAGTCACCTCCGGCAACTACCGCAAGTTCTACATTCGCGACGGCCGCAAGTACGCCCATACCGTCGATCCTCGCACCGGCTATCCGGTCGACCACTCGCTTCTGAGCGCCACTGTCGTCGCTCCGACCGCCGCCGGGGCCGACGCCTATGCCACCTACTGCATGGTGCTGGGCTACGACGAGGCCCGGGCCTTCATCGAGGGCAGGCCCGACCTGGAAGGCTATCTCATCCGCGACGTGGACGGCACCATGCAGGAATGGGCCTCTCCCGGCTTCACCCTCCGCTAGCTCGCTACATCCCGCTGATGACGTCGAGGACGAAGAGGAGGGACTGGGCTAGGAAGTCGACAGCGTTGGCCAGGAGGGATGGGCAGCCGCCCAGGCCCTGAAGGACGATGGCGGCTACCGAGGTGGCCATCAGCGCCGAGGTCAGCGGCAATGCCAGTAGATTCGTCAGGATGAAATACTTAGGAAAGTTGTGGAATCGTATCCAGGCAAGCGGTGCCGTGAAGATCTGGCAGGAGACCGCCAGCGCGGCAGCCTGCCAGATACGGCGTATGGGCTGGAATGCCAGTCCGTTGTCCGGATACCAGGCGGAGAGGCGTGGGTAGAGGACGGTGATGCCGGTCATGGCGAGGTAGGAGAGCTGGAAGCCGAGGCTGGTGATGACTTCCGGCCGGAAAGCGAGCTGAAGGGTAAGCGCTGTCATGAGGATGCGGACAGGGCTCGTGCGGCGTTCAGGGAACAGGGAGCATGTCTCGTGGATGAGGATGAAGAGGAATGCACGGACTATGGACGGGCCGGCTCCCGTTGCAAGCGTGTAGAATCCGGCGAAAAGGATGATGAGTGCGCTGCGTATACGGCGGATGACCGGGGCGCTTCCAAAGACGGATAGCAACTTACTGACTATCAGGTAAATTGCTCCCAGGTGAAGGCCGCTGAGGGCGAGAATGTGCGAGGCTCCGCTGTCGCGGAAGGCGGCCGTCTGCTCCGCAGTGAGGCCGCTCCTGTCGCCGGTCAGGAGGGCGGCGACAAGCGAGTGCGTACTGTCGTGCTCCAGCGGGAGGGCGGCTATGAGCATGCGCAGGCCGGCGAGTGCGCCGGCCGCCAGCCGCCCGACCGGGCCCGGCTCCGCAGGGCTCGGCAGCAGCGCCCCGCACAGGAAGCAGAAGAACCCGAGACAGAAGAACAGAAGTATGTAAGGGAGAGGTCCGGTCCTGCGGCGAAAGATGAATGCTGTCAGGCCGACTGCTCCTGCAAGGACCGCCGATGCGGCAAAGCCTGCAGCGGCGGTGTCCGCGGCCCCGGGACCGGAGGCTGCGCCTCCCGCCAGGGCCGCGCAGGCGGCCACTCCGGCCGCAAAGGGCAGCGCTATCGCCGCCATGTCACTGGCGTCTCTCATAGTTACGGTTCAGTTTTGCTAAAGTACTCATTATTTTTTAACTTTGCAGTCTAATCCGATAATCAAAAGCAAATTATATGATCATCCTAGTTATCAACTGCGGAAGCTCTTCCATCAAGTACCAGCTCCTGGACATGAAGAGCGACGAAGTGTACGATCTCCTCGCCAAGGGCATCGTCGAGAAGATAGGCCTTCCTTGCGGAAACATCACCCACAAGCCCACCGGCAAGCCCCGGATGGACAAGGAAGTCCACATTGCGGACCACAAGGTCGGCATGCAGCTCGTCCTTGACGCGCTCGTGGATCCGGTCCACGGCGTGCTCTCCTCGTTCGACGACATCGAGGCTGTCGGACATCGCATCGTGCAGGGTGCCGATTTCTTCTCAGGCAGTGCGCTCGTGAACGAAGACGTCATCTCCAAGATCGAGATCTGTTGCGACTTCGCCCCGCTCCACAATCCTGCCCACCTTCTTGGCATCCGCGCAGTCCAGCACGTGCTCCCTTCTGTGCCGCAGGTCGTCACTTTCGATACCGCATATCACCAGACCATGCCGGACTACGCATACATGTACGCCCTTCCTTACGAGTATTATGAGAAGTACCGCGTCCGCCGTTACGGCGCCCACGGCACCTCCCATCAGTTCGTGGCCTTCAAGGGAGCGAAGTTCGTCGGCCTGGACATCGACCATTCCAAGATCATCACCTGCCACATCGGCAACGGAAGTTCCATCTCCGCCATCGTCAACGGCAAGGTAGTCGATACTTCCATGGGCTTCACCCCTCTCGAGGGCATGATCATGGGCACCCGCTGCGGAAACGTCGACCCGAACGTCGTCCCGTACATCATGAAGAAGGAGAACCTCACTCCTGACCAGATGACCGAGATCATGAACCGAAAGAGCGGCTTCCTCGGCCTCTCCGGCCTGTCTTCCGACGCCCGCGACCTTGACGCCGCCGCCAACGCCGGCAACTATCGCGCAAAGCTCGTCTTCAAGAAGCTGGCTTACGACATCATCAAGATAGTCGGCTCCTACATCGCCGTGATGGACGGCGTTGACGCCATCTTCTTTACGGCCGGCATCGGCGAGAACAACGCCCGCCTGCGCCGCCGCGTATGCGAGAATTTCTCCTACATGGGACTTAAGTTCGACTTCGAGGCCAATGTCGCCCAGGGCGTCGACACGATGCTCTCCACCCCGGACTCCAAGGTCAAGGTGGCTCTCATCACCACCGACGAGGAGCTCGTCATCGCGCGCGATACCATGCGCCTCGTGATGGCAGGGGAAGAATAAGGATTATTCCGGGAAGGTCTCTTCCTGGACGTAGTACAGATTTCTGTGAGGGAGCAGGGCCGAGCAAGCGGTCCTGCTCTTTTCGAACATCTCGGTGGTGAAAGGCGCCAGGCCGGCCCCGCGCCAGGTGCTGGTGTTGGTCACGAGTATCCAGCATTCCCCATCCGGGAAGTACTTGATAAGCGCGCTGGTGCCCGAGAAAGTGCCGGTGCGCGTCCATTCGCCGGTGGTTTTTGTGTCGTTCCAGCCAAGGGAGAAGGTGTCCGGGTCGAACCATTCGGTCATGCGGCGGACGCTCTCGACGCTGATGATGTCCGGGACTTCCGGCCTCCCGTCGATGGATGCGACGAAGCGCATCAGCTCCGGAGTGGAGGCCGCCCAGGCCCCGGCCCCGGAAAGCGTAGGAATGTCATTCCCGCCATAGCAACGCACGACCTTGCGACCGCTGTTGTTGAACTCGTCTACGGGTTTGTCGTCAGGCTGGACATAGTACTTTACCTCGTTGGGATACCTGTCCTCGTAATAGTTCCCGGCGATATGGAAGTCCACGCAGCCGGCGGGCTTGAGGATGTTCTCCTGTATCCAGCTCTCGTAATCGACGCCTGTGACCTTCTCAATGATCATGGACAGAAGGAGGAAACCGAAATTGGAGTATTCCTGCGTACTGCCCGGCTCGAATGCCAGGGGCTTCCCGAGCTGGACTCGCACCAGGGTCTCCTGGTCAGGGGGAGTCCTGAGCCTGTTCTGCAGCATTATCGTACGGGTGCTGAACATCGGGTCTCCTCCCTTGGTG
>JAFYZE010000104.1 GCA_017548805.1 Bacteroidales bacterium | reverse complement strand
TTGTACACACCGCCCGTCAAGCCATGAAAGCCGGGTGCGCCTGAAGTCCGCGACCGCAAGGAGCGGCCTAGGGCGAAACTGGTAATTGGGGCTAAGTCTTAACAAGGTAGCCGTACCGGAAGGTGTGGCTGGAACACCTCCTTTTTGGAGTTTGTGCTGACGCGACGAAGAGATCGAGATGACGCTAGCGGTTCGAGTGTCACAAGGCACGTTCAACGTGCTCTTGTACTTGTCTTTTCAATATATATAGTCTCTTAGCTCAGTTGGTTAGAGCGCCACACTGATAATGTGGAGGTCGGCAGTTCAACTCTGCCAGGGACTACATGTTGCGGGGGTATAGCTCAGCTGGTAGAGCACATGCTTTGCAAGCATGGGGTCGCCGGTTCGAATCCGACTATCTCCACTTAAGGATCTGAAAAAGCACTTACGGTTTCGTAAGTGCTTTTTTTGTTTTATTGCCGTGCCCGGCGGAGGTAGAGGAACATAACCGCGCCGTAGCAAAGGATGAGCAGGCAGCCCAGGATGATGCTGAGGATGGGGCCGACGCCGGCGCGGACTATGGCCGCATGGGCGGCGTAGGCGCCCCCGGCCGCCAGGACCGCCAGGCCTATGCCCCTAAGGTCATAATGTATGGGATATTTCTTCTGCCCTATGAAATAACTCAGGATCATCGAGATGCCATAGCCGGCGAAGCCGCCCCAGGCGCAGGCCCAGTAGCCGATCTTCGGAACGAATATGACGTTGATGGCGATCATCACGGCCACTCCGATGGCGCTGATGACCGCGCCCCACCAGTTCTGGTCGGTAAGCTTGTACCAGAACGAAAGGTTGAAATAGACGCCCATGAATATCTCGGCCATCATGACTATGGGGATGACTCCGATGCCTTCACGGTAACCAACGCCCACGAAATGCTGCAGGACAGGCATGAAGACCATCACGCCGAGGAATGCCAGCAGGGTGAAGACGATGAAATACATCGTACCGTCGGCAAGGGTGGCGGGGCTGTTCTTGTCCTTATCGTCAGCAAAGACTATCGGTTCGTACGCATAGCGGAATGCCTGCGTAAGGAGTGACATGATCATCGCTATCTTGACGCATGCGCCGTAGATGCCCAGCTGGACCATTCCCTCCTCTCCTCTCATCAGGTAAGGCACCAGGATCTTGTCTGCCACCTGGTTGAGGATCCCTACGAGGTTCAGCAGCAGAAGGGGCCAGGCGTAGATGAGCATCTGCTTGGCAAGCTGCCTGTCGAAGCCGTAAGTGATCTCCCGCATCTCTGGGATGAACAGGAAGGACACCAGCGTCGTGCAGAAAAGATTGATGAAGAAGATGAGGCCGACACCATAATCGAAATGCACGAAAGTACCGTGCAGCGCCGGAATCTTGTCCATCAAGAGGAACACGAAGAGGTTGAGAAGTATGCTCGGGATGATGAAAGCGAACTTCAGCGCCACGAAGCGCAGCGGCCGACGCTGCTGGCGCAGGCGGCTGAACATCACGGCCTGAAAAGCGTCCTGTGCCGTAATCAAGGCAAAGATACCGATATACTCGGGATGGGCTTCATAACCCATGCCCTCGGAAATGGGCTTCAGCAGGAAAAAGACGACTGCCAGGAATGCGAGTCCCACCAGTCCGACCATCCTCATGGCGTTGCTGCAGACCATCTTCTCGTCCGCATCCGCCTTGTTGGCGAAGCGGAAGAGGGTCGTCTCCATGCCGAAGGTGAGCAAGGCAAAGAAAAAGGCAGTATATGCGTAGAGATTGGTCACTATGCCGTAACCACCGCTCTCCGCCGGAATCTTGTACGTATACAGGATCACCAGGAGATAGTTCAGGAACCTGCCTACGATGCTGACCAGCCCGTAAACCGCCGTATCCCTTGCAAGACTCTTAAGATTCATAACGGGTACAAATATAACAAAAACGGCCCGCAAACAGCGGGCCATTTAAGCAATATTCGTGTTGAATAATTAGTCGTTGAGGGAGAACCTCTTGAAGCAGACGACCTTGGCCTCCTTGTCGGCCTCGGCGAGGACCTGCTTGCAGGACTTCTTGTCGTCGCTCATGGTGTACTCCTGCTCCTCGAGGGTGCTCTCCTTGAAGAACTTGTTCAGACGTCCCTTGGCGATGTTCTCAACCATCTGGGCGGGAAGGTTCGCGGCCTTCTCCTCACCGACGGTCTTGATGATCTCGCGGGCCTTGTCGGCCTGCTCGGGGGTCAGCCAGCCCTTGGCGGTGTTGGACTCGATGTGAGCCTCGCTGTCGACATGGGCGGGGTTGATACCGGCCTTGGAAAGGGCGGCGTCGACGGCCTTCTTCACAAGTTCCTCCTTGGTCTTCTCGGTAGCGACCTTGAGCTCGTTGTCGATAACCTCCTGAGGGCACTCGGCTGCGGAGACGGCGACGGGGTTCATGGAAGCGACCTGCATGGCCATACCCTTGGCGACATCCTCGGGAACTACCTTGTTGAAACCAACGAGGGAACCGAGCTTGCCGTTGACCTTGTGGATGTACTCCTTCACGAAAGGAGCCTCCACGAGGGCATAGTAAGCGAGGACG
>JAFYZE010000103.1 GCA_017548805.1 Bacteroidales bacterium | reverse complement strand
GAGATGACCTACAGGGATTACGACTTCGCCCCCAGGCTCAGGGTCACTCCCAAGGACAAGGGAGTCCTCATCCAGATCCTGCTGAGCAAGCCCGTGCCGCAGAGCCTCGTCGGCAAGGCTGGCTTCAACCTGGAGTTCTTCCCCGCATCGTATTTCGGCAAGAACTACCTGGTGGACGGCATGGCCCGCATCCTTCCCAAGTATCCCATGCATGACACCGAGGTCCATCCCGTCTCCGAGAAGATCACCCAGTATTTCGGTGAGTCCACCTTCGACGACAGGGGCAGGGGAGACTTCCTCGTTCCGCTTGCCATGTCCACCGGCCACCAGATCGTCTTGGCACCGGAAGATGACGCCCTCAGGGTGGGTGTGAAGTCCGACAGCGAGGTCAGCATCTACGACGGACGCCACCTGGCCCAGAACGGCATGTTCGTGCTCCGTTCCCTGCTGCCCGCCGGCAAGACTGGAGTCGTCCTCGAGTGGTATTTAGAGCCGAGCATTTCCAAGGACTGGATCCGTCCGGCCAACATCGGTTTCTCCCAGGTCGGCTACTCCCCGGCACAGAAGAAGGTCGCCGTGGCCGAGCTTGACAAGAACGACACCCCCGCCAAGACCGCGAAGCTCCTTAAGGTCAATCCCGACGGCACCAAGTCCGTCGCCAAGACCATCGACGCCAAGTTCTGGGGCGAGTTCCACTATCGCTACAACTACGTGCAGCTCGACTTCTCCGATGTAAAGGAGCCGGGTCTCTATTGCATTGAATACCAGGGTGTCGAGACCAACGCTTTCCCTATCGACAAGAACATCTACAGCGACAAGTGGCATCCTTCGATGGACGTTTCGCTCGTAGTCAACATGGACCACATGGAGGTCAACGAAGCCTACAGGATCTGGCACGGACGCGCCAACATGGACGACGCCCTCCAGGCCCCGGCCAACGTCCGCCTGCATGACGGATATTCCCAGGGCGATGTCACCAACACCAAGTATCAGCCTCTCGAGCATATCCCCGGCCTCGCAGTCGGCGGATGGTACGATGCCGGCGACTTCGACATCCAGGCCAATTCCGTTCTTACCACCACCCTGGACCTTGGACATATCTGGACCGATTTCCGCCCCATGAGGGACCAGACCCTTATCGATGAGAAGACCCAGTATGCTGACATCCACGTTCCCGACGGCATTCCTGACAACGTACAGCTGATCATGCACGGTACGCTCAACATCAACGCCCAGATTGAGAACATCGGTTTCGTCGCCCAGGTCATCGGCCAGCCCGACATGCACCACTATCACCATCTCGGCGATGCCATGACTCTGACTGACGGCAAGATCTATGATCCTTCGCTCGCCCGCTACGAGGTCAAGGGTGACCGCTCTGGCACTCCCGATGACCGCTATGTGTTCACCAGCCGCTTCAGCCCCGGCGGAGTGATGTCCGACATCGTCTCCCTAGCAGCCGCATATCCTGCTCTCAAGGAGTACTTCCCGGAGGAGGCCGAGCGCTCCCTCAAGAATGCCTTGATGCTGTGGGACAAGTACTTTGAGGCAGCTGCTCCCAGCGCTAACCCTGCACCCCAGATGGGTAACAGAAGGGGAGGGATGGGCGGAGACCCCAGGCTTAACGCCGCCATCGAGCTCTGGTTCGCCACCGGCGACCAGAAATACAAGGATTTCTTCATGCCTCTGGTGGAGGCCCAGCTCCAGGCCAGGCCCGCGGCTCCCGCTGCCGGCCAGAATGTCGGCAACGCCGGCTTCGCGGCTCCGATGAACCTCACCGCCGCCCTCAGGATCTATCCTTATATGGACAAAGCTTTCCAGGACAAGGTCAAGGCCCTCGTTCCCGCCTATGTCGCCAACCTCACCACCAACGGTCGTGACAATCCTTACGGCGTCGCCATCACCGGAGCCACTTGGGCCGGCAACGCCCAGGTCATCTCCAGCGCCTACAACTGCTACAGGATCTGGAAGCTCTTCCCGGACATGATCGATCCCGAGTTCGTCCTCGCCGGCCTGAACTACCTCTTCGGATGCCATCCTTACACCAATGTGTCGTTTGTCACCGCAGTCGGTGTCAACACCAAGAAGGTCGCCTACAGCAACAACCGCGCTGACTACTCCGTCATCCCCGGCGGTATCGTCCCCGGCCTCCTCGTCAAGGAGGACTTCTACGAGAACAAGGACGACTATCCGTTCCACTGGGGCGAGAACGAGTGCTGCATCAATACTGCTCCGCAATATGTTGCGCTCTGCCTCGCCTGCGACGAGATCGTCCAGTACATGAACAAGTAAGCATGACGATAGATTGAAAAAGCGGGAAGGCTTCGGCCTTCCCGCTTTTTTTATAAGATTTCAGTTTCAGCGAAATACAAGTCCCGGAGGGACTTTGTGACAGGCTTTCCGTTGAGGGTGCATGTGCCTTCGAGGGGAAGGTCACGGCTGGAAGATCCGACACGGAAGGCATAGTCTCCTGGCGAGATGGTCCATCCTGCATCGGAATGCCACGCCAGCTGGTCGGCCGATACGGTAAAAGTGACTTCCGCAGCCTGGCCCGGCTCAAGCGAGATGCGCTTGAAACCCTTCAGCTGGATGGGCTTCAGTGGCTGTCCGGACTTCGGAGAGACATAGAGCTGTACGACTTCGTCGCCTTTCACCTTGCCGGTATTGGTGACCTTGCAGCTGACCTTTACGAGGCCGTTCTTGGTCTTGGCTGAGGGCTGGACGGTGATGTCGCTGTATTCGAACGAAGTGTATGAGAGTCCGAATCCGAACGGATACGCCGCGCGCTCGGGCTCGACGCCGTTATTGTAGCAGTAAGGCTCAGTGCTCTCCGTGGCGGGATAGCTGACGCAGAGTTTTCCGGAAGGGTTGACCTTGCCGGAAAGGATGTCGCTGATGGCGTTGCCGCCTTCCTCGCCGGGGTAGAATGCCTGAAGGATGGCGGCGCAGCCGTCGGCGATCTCCGAGATCACTTCCGGACGGCCGCTGAACATGATCAGCACGACCGGTTTGCCTGTGGCTATGAGGTCTTTGATGAAGTCCTCCTGGTCGCCGGGCAGGCGTATGCCGACGCGGCGGCGGTTCTCTCCGCAGAGATAGACATTCTCGCCCATGGCGGCGACGATGACGTCGTTGCGCGCCGCCATCTCCACCGCGTCATTCCAGTCGGTATAGTCTTC
>JAFYZE010000102.1 GCA_017548805.1 Bacteroidales bacterium | reverse complement strand
TAGCGGTCGATCATCATCTTCTTCTCCTCGGCTTCCTCTTCGGTCAGCCCGAGGGACTCGATGCATTCTGCCTTGATGGCCTCGAATCCGTCCTCGCGCTCATGCTTCGGCTTGGCGGACTTGGCGAGTGCATAGCACTTGTCATAGCAGAAAGCCTCGACGGCCTTCCTGAGGTCCTCATCCTCGACATCGTGGGGATAGTCGCGCTTGACCTCCTTGCCGAGCTCGGCGATGAGCTCCTTCTGCACGCGGCAGTGGCGCTTGATCTCTTCGTGGGCGAACTTGATGGCCTCGAGCATGTCGTGCTCGCTGACCTCGTTCATCTCGCCCTCGACCATCATGATGTTCTCCTCGGTGGCGGCGACCATCAGCTCGAGGTCGCTGTCGGCCATCTGCGAGAAGCCGGGGTTGATGACGAACTCGCCGTTCACGCGGGCGACGCGGACTTCCGAGACGGGGCCGCCGAACGGCAGGTCGGAAGTGGCGAGAGCCGCGGAGGCGGCCAGGCCTGCGAGGGCGTCGGGCTGGGTGTCCTTGTCAGCGGAGATGAGGCTGAGGTAGACGAACACCTCGAGGTGGAAATCGTCCGGCCAGAGGGGCCTGATGGGACGGTCGACGAGGCGTGCGATCAGGATCTCGTAGTCCGAGGGCTTGCTTTCGCGCTTCATGAAGCCGCCGGGATACCTTCCCGCGGCGAAATACTTCTCACGGTAGTCCACCGTGAGGGGCATGAAATCGGTGCCCTCCTTGACTTCCTTGGCTGCGCAGACGGTGGCGAGGATCATGGTGCCTCCCATCTTCACGACAGCCGAACCGTCCGCCTGCTTGGCGAGTTTTCCGGTCTCGATCTCGATCACGCGGCCGTCCGCGAGCTCGATCTTTTTCGTGATAACGTTCATTACTGTTTTCTTTACGTCTTTATTACTGCAGGGAAGCGGACCGTCCGCGTCCCGGAATTTTCAAATAAAAAGGGGGAGGACTCCCCTTGGAATCCTTCCCCTTGGTTTTCCTATGCCGTTTATCGACGGAGACCGAGCTCCTTGATAATGCTTCTGTATCTCTCGATGTCGATCTTCTGGAGGTAGTCCAGGATCTGACGTCTCTTACCGACGAGACGGAGAAGGGCGCGACGCGTAACGACGTCTTTCTTGTTCTTCTTCACGTGCTCGGTAAGGTGAGCGATACGGTAGGAAAATAAAGCAACCTGACTCTCCGGGGAGCCGGTGTCCTTATTGGACTTCCCGTACTTCGCGAAAATCTCTTGCTTCTTCTCAGGCATCAGATATTCAGCCATTGTGCAAAAAATTTTGGGGTTTGTAAAATATGTCATCTACTTCAGCCTTCCCGGCAAAAGTGGGGCAAAGGTAGGGATTTTTTCGGACAAAACAATAGAATGTCAGATAAATAATTATATTTGTAAATGTATATGAAACGAACAAAACTCCGTCTGTTTTCCTTGCTTCTCCTGTTGCTGGCATGCATGTCTGCGATGGCGCAGGAGTATATAGAGTCCGAAGATTTCCAAAAGTCGGCTTCCGACAATTCATTGTTGTACAGGGCACGTCAGGCGTTGCGGTACAACATGTCATACGACGGTACCTATTACTGGTATTCCCCCGATTTCGAAGAGGGAGAAGTGATGTATGATGGCAAGTGGTATGACGGAGTCATCCTCAACATAGACGCTTTCCGCAAGCAGCTCGTGGTCGTCCCTTCCCTCGGGCGGCCTGCAGTAGAGCTGGACCGCGACCGCGTTGATTATTTCACCATGGGCGGGACTCGTTTCGTCAACCTGAGAAAGAAGGGTTACGAAGTGCCCGAGGGCTTCTACGAGATCGCATACGAAGGCCCGTTCACCCTTTACCGTATGGTGAACAAGAAGATATCGAGCGATTACTCCGGAGCCGGCATGGGTGCCGGATATGCGATAGACACTTTCGATACGTCCGAGAATTATTATATCGAGAGGGACGGTGTCGTCGCGCCCATCGGCAAGCGGAAGGCGCGGCGATTCCTCCTCAATCCGTCCTCGGGAAAGGATCCCGGCACTTCTGCCCTCGCTTCCAAAAAGGCCGTAACGCGCAGCGCCGCCGGGCCGTATGCCGGTCCGGAACTCCGGATTCCGGCTGCCGGGACCCAAGCTGCGCCTCTTCCGGACCTCGCCGCGGGGGACTTCAAGATCGGAGACAAAACCATCTATACTTCGCTTCCTGCCGGATTCTTTTCCACTGGCGAGGAAAAAGCCGTGGATGACGAACTCCTGCGGCTCCTTAATGCGAAGAACGAAATGGTCACCTTTGCCAACAAGGTATACCAGATAGGCCAGCCCGAGAACGCCAGGGGTGACCGTGCCTACGTCAACGGCACGGTCCGCGACGTGCTTTCGGGAGAGCCGATAGCCGGAGTCGCCGTCTTCGACGACAAGTCCGGCTCCTATACAATGACAGACAACGACGGAGGTTTCCGCATTCGGCTTCCTCTGGGCGACAATGTCCTGGGATTCAGCGGTTATTCCCTCGAAGACCTGCACCTGAACGTCCATGTGGACAGCGACGGAGGACTGGATGTCGTGATGAAGGAGAAGATAACCTCCTTGAAGGGAGCCGTAGTATCGGCAGAGAGCATGGTCAACCACCGTGATTCCAGGATGGGGATAGAGCGCGTCCGCATCAACACCATCAACAAGATCCCTTCCGCTTTCGGCGAGTCGGATGTCCTTAAAGCCGTCCTGACCCTCCCGGGAGTCAAGAGCGTGGGCGAGGCTTCCAGCGGATTCAATGTCCGCGGAGGATCGGCTGACCAGAACCTCGTCCTCTTCAACGACGGTACGATCTACAATCCCAGCCATTTCTTCGGTGTCTTCTCGGCTTTCAATACGGATGTCATCAATGACATCGAGCTGTACAAGAGTTCCATTCCCGCCGAGTTCGGAGGCCGCATCTCGTCCGTCCTGGACGTCCGCGGCCGTGAGGGAAACGCCAAGAAAGTCCAGGGCTCGCTCGGCCTTGGCCTCCTGACGAGCCATTTCCACGTCGAAGGCCCTATCGTCGAGGACCGTACCACCTTCATTGTAGGCGGACGTACCACTTACTCCAACTGGATCTTCAACTTCCTTCCGGAGAACAGCGCCTACTCCGGCGGCAAGGCCGGATTCAGTGACCTGAACGCTTCCGTGACCCATAGGGTGAATGCGCGCAACACCGTCCAGGCATATGCATACTGGTCGAGGGACGGTTTCTCCTTCGACGGGGACACCACCTTCCGCTATTCCAACATCAATGCATCGCTGAAATGGCGGCACACTGTCTCCGAACGTACCGGATTCACGGTCGTGACCGGTTATGACCGTTATTCCAACGTCGTCGATGACAATTTCAACGAAGTCTCCTCATACAGCCTCGCCACGGAGGTCGGTCAGGTATTCCTGAAAGGCGGGTTCAAGACCGTGCTTGATGACCGGAACACCCTTTCCTACGGTGCGAACGCCATATTCTATGACTTGAATCCCGGAAGGATGAGTCCGCTGAGCACCTCCTCACTTGTGGAATACCGGGTATTGCCGAAGGACCGTGCCATCGAATCGGCGCTGTATGTCAGTGACGGCTGGAAGCCTGACGACAAACTGTCGGTGGACCTTGGCCTGCGTTTCTCGGCATTCAATGCCCTGGCTCCGTCCAAGTTCTACTGGGCTCCGGAGTTGAGGGCATCCGCAAAGTATTCTTTCCGGGACAATCTGTCGCTGAAGGCAGGATTCAATTCCATGAGCCAGTATATCCATCTGATATCCAACACCTCATCGGTGTCGCCGATGGATGCCTGGCATCTTGCCGGGGCCTCCCTGCGCCCTCAGGAGGGCTGGCAGGCCGCGGCCGGTCTGTACTGGACCGTCAGGGACAATACTGTCGACCTATCGCTAGAAACATATTACAAGCGTATCTCGCACAGCCTCGACTACAAATCCGGGGCGGTGCTGATCATGAACGAGAATCTCGCTGACGACCTTGTAGAGACATACGGCAAGGCTTACGGTGTGGAACTGATGGCCAAGAAGACGCTCGGCAAGCTCAACGGCTGGGTAGCGTACACTTATTCCCGGTCCTTGCTGCGTGAGATGGAGGACAGGGGAGTCGAGACCATCAACGGCGGGGCGTGGTACTGTGCCCCGCAT
>JAFYZE010000101.1 GCA_017548805.1 Bacteroidales bacterium | reverse complement strand
GGGCGTCCATCTGCTCCATGACGGAGATGGTCTCGGCGTGCGGCATGAAAGGGGACTCGAGCAGCCCCTTCTCCAAGGCGTCCTTACATGCGAGGACCTGGTGCTCGTAACCAGTAACCTGTCCCTTGGGCGGATAATAGGTTTCGATGAGTTTGTAGTCAGCGTCGTATATCTTGGCGGCCTCCGGGCAGTTCGTATTCTCGATCACGATGTAGGCGTCATCGCAGACAATCAATCCCTCGCGGTTGCAACGACCCAAAGCGCTGGATACGAGGTTCGCGACCTTGCCGTCCTTGTACTGTATCGTTATGGTCTCGTACATGTCGACACCCGTTGCGCCCATGACGACGCTGGACTCGGTCTTGGCGAAATCACTGCCGAAATACATGCGCATGAAGTTAAGACAATATACACCCAGGTCCAGCAGTGCGCCGCCGCAGAGGTCAGGGCGCAGGATGCGCTCCTTCTGCTCCATGGCATAGCACAGGCTCGCATAGAGCATCCTGGGCTTGCCGAAACGGCCGCTGTCGATGATGTCCTTGACCTTTAGGGAAAGTGGCATGTAACGGGTCCAGATGGCCTCAGTGATGAATACGCCGCGGCTCTCGGCCAGGGCGATCAGTTCCTTCGCCTCGCGGGCGTTGGCCGTAAAGGCCTTTTCGCAGAGTACCGGCTTGCCGGCCTCGATGGCGAGCTTGGCATGGGCGAAATGATGGGAATGGGGAGTCGCGATGTAGACAAGGTTCACCTCGGGATCGGCAAGCATCTCTTCGTAGCTGCCGTATGCCTTGGGAATGCCCCAGTGGTCCGCGAAAGCCTGTGCCTTGACAAGGTCGCGGGAGGAAATGGCGTAGGGGATGACTTCGGGGTTCTTGAGTCCTGTGAGGGTTTCTGCCATCTTGTCGGCTATCCAGCCGGCACCGATGATTCCAAGCTTGATGATCATAAGTTTATAGTGTTCAGGATGATTTCTGGCTCAACTCTTACAAATGTAGCAAAATATATCGGGAAATATAGCTAAATTTGCATCCCAGAATCAGATCATTCTTATGACAGCACTACTGTTGTTCCTTTTCGGCGCCATGGCCATCTCCTTCCTCTGTTCGATCCTGGAGGCCAGTCTGATGTCCACGCCGATCTCATACGTGACTATGCGCGAGGAGGAGGGCTACAAGCCCGCCTCCAAGTTCAAATCATACAAGCAGGACAGCTCCCGCCCGATCGCGGCTATCCTTTCCCTCAATACCATTGCCAACACCATCGGCGCCGCCGGTGTCGGCCAGCAGGCCAATATCCTCTTCGGATCGCACTGGTTCGCCCTCGTCAGCGTCATCGTCACCATACTCATCCTCGTATTCTCGGAGATCATCCCCAAGACCATAGGTGCGACGCGCTGGAAGTCCCTGATGGGTTTCACGACCGCGTGCATCAGTTTCCTCATCTTCATCATGTATCCCATCGTGGTATGCATCGAATGGCTGCAGAAGCACATCACCCCAAAGGACAGTTCCGACACTACTGTGTCGCGTGATGAGGTGAGCGCCATGGCCAACGTCGCCGAAGAGGAGGGAGACCTGGAGGAGGACGAGAACGCCATCATCCAGAACCTTATCAACATGGATGACGTCACCGCGGCAGATGTCATGACCCCGCGCGTGGTCGCGCACATCGCACCTGAGCGCATGACAATCAAGACCTTCTACCGCGACAAGCGCTACCTGCACCACAGTCGCATCCCCGTGTTCGCCGACAATGACGAATACATCACCGGATACATACTCCGCATGGAGGCCCTCCAGCTCATGGCGGAGGACAAGTATGACGTGACGCTGGGAGAAATCAAGCGTGAGATTGCGAGCTTCAACGAAGACACTCCGCTCGACGAGATATGGGACGAGATGCTCCGCAAGGACGAGCAGATCTCGGTCGTCATCAACGAGTACGGCAGCTTCCAGGGCATCCTTACCCTCGAGGACGTCATCGAGACGCTCCTTGGCAGCGAGATCGTGGACGAGTACGATACCGTCCGCGACATGCAGCAGCTGGCCCTCGATAAATGGAAAAAGAGACGCGACTCATCGTCGCGTCTCCCTTCCAAGGAATAAGTATTCAATCCCTATTTGAACAGCTTCTGAGCCATCTGGTAGAGACACCTTCTCCAGGTGAGGAACTCGTGTGCGGTGCCCTCGGAGACATAGGACATGGCGTTGTAGCCGGCGGCCTTGAGGTCGTTGGCGGCCTTGGTGACGCCGTCAGGGTTCTCCTTGCTTCCGCAGCCCATGAAGACGAACTTCACGCCGGTGTTGGCGACCTCCTCAGGTGAGTAGGTGCCGCCGGAGAGGAGGCCATAGTAGCCGAATACCTCGGGACGAGCGAGGGTGATGGTGTGGGTCTCCATGCCACCCATGGAAAGACCGGCCATGGCGCGGTGATCCTTGTCGGCGATGGTATTGAAGTTGGCATCGATGAACGGGATGAGCTCCTCGACGAGGACGGTCTCAAAGCCGTTGTTCATCATCATGCCCATGCCACCGGCACGACGCTGCTGGCCGCCAGCGGGGGCTCCGGCAGGAGCACCTGCGGG
>JAFYZE010000014.1 GCA_017548805.1 Bacteroidales bacterium | reverse complement strand
GCTGGAACTCACCAGCACCCTCAGCGCCCGTGACATGGAGAACCAGGTCCTCGACGACATGGACCTGGAGAAGGAGAAGGGCATCACGATCAAGAGCCACGCGATCCAGATGCTCTATACCTACAAGGGCGAGCAGTACAAGCTCAACCTCATCGACACTCCCGGCCATGTGGACTTTTCATACGAAGTGTCACGCTCCATCGCGTCGTGCGAAGGCGCCCTGCTGGTCGTGGACGCATCGCAGGGCGTGCAGGCCCAGACCATCTCCAACCTCTACCAGGCCATCGACCATGGCCTGGAGATCATCCCGATACTGAACAAGATCGACATGGAGTCGGCCCAGATCGAGGTCGTCACAGACCAGGTCTGCGACCTCCTGGGCTGCGATCCGGAGGACGTATTCAAGATTTCCGCCCGTACCGGCGAAGGCGTGGCACCTATCCTCGATGCCATCGTCGAGAAGATTCCGGCCCCCGAAGGGGATCCGGACGCGCCGCTCCAGGCCCTCGTCTTCGACTCGGTATTCAACTCCTTCCGCGGCGTCATCGGCTACTTCAAGGTCAGGAACGGATCCATCCGCAAGGGCGACAAGGTCAAGTTCTTCGCCACCGGCATGGACTACGAGGTGGAAGAGGTAGGTGTTCTCAAGATGAAGCTCGTCCCGACCCAGGAAGTGGGCTGCGGTGACGTGGGCTACATCATCACGGGCATCAAGAGCGCCACCGAGGTCAAGGTCGGCGACACCATCACGCATGTCGGCAAGGATGCCTGCGCCGAAGCCATCGCCGGCTTCGAGGAGGTCAAGCCCATGGTATTCGCCGGCATGTATCCGGTCGATGCCTCGAAGTTCGAGGAACTCCGCGCCGTGCTGGAAAAATTCCAGCTCAACGACGCGTCGTTCGTGTACGAGCCCGAGTCGTCGCTGGCGCTGGGCTCGGGCTTCCGCTGCGGCTTCCTCGGCCTGCTGCACCTCGAGATCGTGCAGGAGCGCCTTTTCCGCGAGTTCGACATGGACGTGATCACCACGGTGCCCAACGTATCGTACAAGGTCTACACTACGCAGGGCGAAGTGCTGGATGTCCACAACCCCTCCGGACTCCCCGCCCCCACCCTCATCGACCATATCGAGGAGCCTTTCATCAGGGCGCAGATCATCTCCAAGTCAGATTTCTTCGGGCCCATCATGAAGCTCTGCCTCGACAAACGCGGTACCCTCGTGAGCCAGCACTACATCACGGCGGACCGCGTCGAGCTGAACTATGACATGCCTCTTTCCGAGATCGTGTTCGATTTCTACGACAAGCTCAAATCCATCTCGAAGGGCTATGCATCATTCGACTACCACATGACCGGCTTCCGGCCGGCGAAGCTTGTCAAGCTCGACATCCTGCTGAACGGCGAGCCGGCAGATGCGTTGTCCACCCTCATCCATGAGGACAACGCATACGACTTCGGGCGCAAGATGTGCGTCAAGCTCAAGGACCTCATCCCCCGCCAGCAGTTCGACATCCCGATCCAGGCCGCCATCGGCGCCAAGATCATCGCCCGCGAGACCGTCAAGCAGGTCCGCAAGGACGTCACCGCCAAGTGCTACGGCGGCGACATCACCCGCAAGCGCAAGCTGCTCGAGAAGCAGAAGGAAGGCAAGAAGCGCATGCGCCAGATCGGCACCGTCCAGGTGCCGCAGAGCGCATTCATGGCCGTTTTGAAACTTGATTAAACGAAAATAATCATGAAACTTCGCAGTATATTCGTTCCCATTGTGCTCCTTGCTGCAGTGGCAGCGTCGGCACAGACTCCCAGGGCAATACCGGACAGTTTGAAATATGCACTCCCCGAATTCGCCGCCGGCAGGGTGGTGTTCGACGACGGCCACGCAGCGACGGGAGTGTTCAACTTCAGTTACCTCGACCAGACCATACGTTTCAAGGACGGGGACAAGGTCATGGCGCTGGCGGACAATGCCTTCGTCAAGAGCCTGTCGGCCGGAGGGCGCATCTTCACCCGTGACAGGGACCATTTCATCGAGACCATCGACTATGTGGGAGCCATCTCCCTGTGCATATTCAAGGACGTGCATATCCAGAGGGAAGCCAATGCCGGTGCATACGGATTCACCGACCAGGCATCCAACGTACGTACGCAGAACATGCGTGACGTCGATGCCCGCTACCAGGACCTCACCCAGACTTACGACCTTGAGCAGGAGCTGGTGCTTCCCTACAATTACAGGGAGGCCTTCTTCCTGATGGATGGAAAGAATATCTACAAGGCCGGAAAACAGAGCTTCCGCAAATGCTTCTCATCCGAGAAAGCCAAGGTGGACGAATATCTCAACACCCACGAAGTAGATTACAATTCAAGGGAAGACGTCACCGCCTTCTTCAAGGCGATGAAGGGAATGTAACAAAAAAGGCCGGCGTCATCGCCGGCCTTTTTCTTCTTATACATCCTCCTACTAAAGATTAGGATTCTCCTTGCCCCAGTCGGCGACCGCAGGAACGATGCCAAGGCTGACGATCTCGTCACGCATCTTGCAGAGATGCTCGTAGGAAGCCTGAAGGGCCGCCATCTCCTCGGGAGTGCCCTTGGGAGCGGTGTAGTGGACACCGTCGGCATCGATGACGGTCGGCATGGCCATCATGACGTTCTTGAAGCCGATCTTGTCGCAATTGACATAGCAGCCGGCAGGCCAGGTGAACTTCTCGCCGCCCATCGCGGCCTCGATCATCTTGACAGCCTGGTAGGCAGGGCTCTGGAAGGAGCTGCGGCCGCGGAGCTTGATGATGTTGGAACCGCCCTGGATGGTGGCGTGCTTGATCTCGGCCCAGCGCTCCTCGGAGATATTGTACTCGGAGATGGGCTTGCCGTCGATGAGGGCCTCGGAGGCGAAGACCGCCATGGCCTCGCCGTGACCGCCGTAGGTGTAGGCGTTGGTAACCTTGCACTGCTGGACGCCGCACTCTGCGGCGAGAGCCTCCTGCAGACGGGTGGAGTCAAGGGCTGCGAGGGAGGTCAGCTGGTTGGGCTTCAGGCCGGAGCGGATGAGGGCGGTGAGGGCCGTTACGTCGGCGGGGTTAAAGATGACGACGACGTGCTTCACGTCAGGGCAGTACTTCTCGATGAGCTCACCGAACTCGGCAGCGATCTGGCAGTTGCCTTTGAGCAGGTCCTCGCGGGTCATGCCTTCCTTGCGCGGGGCGCCGCCGGAAGAGATGATGTACTTGGCATCCTTGAATGCGACCTCGGGGTCGACGGTCCAGGTGATGTTGGCCTCAGGGAAGGCGCAGTGGTACATCTCCTCGGCTACACCATGCACGCCGGGCTCATAGATGTCATACAGACAGATGTTCGGAGTGAGACCGAGCATCATGGCAGTCTGGGCCATGTTGGAGCCGATCATTCCACCGGCGCCGACAATGAGCAATTTTTCGTCAGTCAGGAATTTCATAACAAAATAAATATTTATTAGTTCAATACTCTTTTTGAGCGTGCAAATATACTCAAAATTAATGACAAAAGAGATGCGTATTTCTTGGAAATCAAAAAAAACGTTATATTTGCAACGTTGAATTTGTGACACTTTATATGGAGCCTCCCAGTTCTAATCTGACAGACAGCAGCATACAAGCGGATCCAGCCTCTGAGGACCCGTTGACGGCCACCTACGTCCAGAACAACACCTTCAATACCGCCGGGATTAGAGTCCCAGGCGCGCTCCGTCGTGTCCGCACCATCACAGAACCGAACTTTTAATACCGAATATGGCACTTTATTTACTGAAAGAGCTTGACAACAACGCCAAAGTCGCCGTCTGGCAGATAACCGAGACGGAAGAGGAACTCCGCGTCCTCAGCTCGACTCCCTCGGATGAGATGGAGGAGATATCCTTCATCAAGAGCGAGTCGCTGCGCAAGCAGCGCCTGGCGGTGCGCGCCCTCCTCAACGAGCTCTTCGAAGACAAGGTATATCTTGCCCATCACGACAACGGCAAGCCGTACATAGAGAACAACTCCATCAACATCAGCATCACCCACACCGAGAAATATGTAGCAGTCATCCTTGACAGGGACGATGAGGTCGGCATCGACATCGAGTCCCTCGACCGCGATTTCTCGGTCGTCGAGAAGAAAGCCCTCTCCGAGGACGAGATAGACGACCTCGAGGATGACCGCGAGGAGAAGAACGAGCAGCTCGCCATCTACTGGTGCGCCAAGGAAGCCATCTTCAAGAAGATGTCACAGTACAACGTCGACTTCGTCGAGCAGATCGAGATCGAGCGCTTCCGCTCCAAGGGCGAAGGCGAACTCGAAGCCACCTTCATCCACAAGGACGGCTACGAAGAGGAGCTCGACCTCGAGTACATCACCTTCGACCGACACGTCCTCGTATGGGTCAGGGAGTAGTCCTTTCCGGTTCCATTCTGAAATACCATCAACTTATAAACCTGTTAATCAACGAATTAACAGGTTTATTTCATGATTGTTGATAACTTTTCGGGGCTTTTGGCCTCTCGCATGACAATATGTGTTATCTTTGTGTTCGCCGGGCGTATGCTCCGGCAACCAACCAAAAGACCAAAGCAGACACCACGCGATATCAAGATATTCGTGGAATTGAAAAACCGTGTTGTTCAGATAGACGATACGTATTTCACTTTGTCAGGGGCGCAGGCAATAGTCTGCGCCTTTTATTTTATCTCGGCCTGAGCCAAGGGACGGGGTTCTGAGGCCCCTTGGACGACCAGAGCTGGAAGTGCAGCTGGGTGGAGCCGCCGATGGGCTCGACAGCGCCCAAGACCTGTCCGGTCTTGACCTTGTCTCCGGCCTTTACAGATACGGACCCGAGCTTGCAATAGAAAGTGAAATAGTCTCCGTGCTGGACCAGCACGCATTTGTTGTATCCGGGCTGCACGATGACGCTCTTGACCACGCCGTCGAAGACGGCCTTGACCTGCGCGCCGTTGGACAGCGCTATGGAGATGCCCTCGCTGTCAGGCAGCTTGAGCTGGGTGTACACGGGATGGTACTGTGCTCCGAACTTCTCAACGACGGGCCCTTCTGCCGGCCATGGCAGCTTGCCCTTGTTCGAAGAGAACTCCTTGCCAAGGGTATAGTCTATGGGTGCGGCGGCAGCCTTCGAGGATGAAGACGAAGAGGATTTCTTGTTGCTGGACTTGGCCTTGGTGTTCATGGCCTCCGCAATGATGCGGGCTATCTCCTTGTTCAGCGCCTCGACCTCCTTGCGCTTGGAATTGAGCTGGCTCTGGTACTTGCTCTTTTCCTTCTTCAGTACCTGGATGGTCTGCTGGGCGGTAGCCTCCTCTTTCCTAAGGCTTTCCAGTTCGGCCATGCGTGCCTTCTGCAGCTCGGCTGCCTCGGCGCGCATGCCCGCAAGCTGCTCCTTTTCACCCTCAAGGACCTCCTGCGCGGCCTTGATCTTGACTCCCTGGCTGTTCATCTCGCGTGAGAGGTTCTTCAGGAAGGAGTATCGCCTCAGGCCCTGGGCAAGATTCTCGCTGGCGAGGATGTACATGTACCAGACACGCGCGTCGCGGTTCTTGTAGGCGCCCTTGACGAGCCTGTTGTAATAGAAGGTCATGGTATCGAGGCGGACCTGCAGGCTGTCGATGCGCATCTGCTTGCGGCGCATCTCGCCGTCCAGGCGCGCAATCTCCTGCTCCCCTTCCTTGATGAGGCCCTTGCGAAGTTCAATCTTCTGCTGGACCAGGGAAAGCGTGTTTAGAGCGTTGGAATTGCGCGTGGCGTTTTCGCGCAGCTGGCCGTCGATAATGGCAATCTCCTGCTCCAGGCGGGCCCTGCGGGTGGTCTGGGCGGAAGTGTCCTGAGCCGAAGCGGTATATGCCGCAGGCAGCATGAAGGAAAGGATGAATATGGACAGCAAACGCCTCATCTTCCGATAGCCTTCATGCGTTCCCCGATCCTTGTGACGAGGTCGGGTATCTCGTTGTCCGTATCCTTCTTGACGGCATCGTCCCAGTAGACCTTGGCCAGGTCATATTCCCCGAGGGAATACAGGACCTCGGCGTAATGGTCGAGGATGGTCGCGCTGTCCTTGCCTCCATAGAGCATGGCATGCTTGAAATATGACTTGGCCTCCTGCGACTTCTTAAGCAGATGGAGTATCCATCCGTAAGTGTCGAGGTAAGTGGCGTTGTCCGGCTCCTGCTCCACGGTGATGCGGCTCATCTCAGCCGCTTTCTTAAGCTTCTTGCCGTTCAGGCAGAGATAATAAGCATAGTTGTTCAGCACCGGGGCATATTCGGGATCGATCTTCAACGCCCGCTCGTATGCGGCGAAGGCTTCTTTCTCATTGTCAAGCTGATGGTAGGTGTCACCTATCATCGAAAGGGCCTGGACCACCACGTCGGGATTGTCCTTGAAGGCTGCCGCCATCCTTTCGCTCTCGGATATGACGGACTGCATGTCGCCCTTGTTGTAGTAGGCCATGACACGCATGTTGAGGAAGGCCGGCTCATCCGGGAATGCGGCGTATGCCTCCTCCGATGCCTTGAGCAGGGTATCCCAGTCGTCGCTGTAGCTGAGCGACTGGATATACATGGCCCTGGCGTTGAAGTCCCCGGGGTAAAGGTCGCTGTTGGTCTTGAACAGCTCCACTCCACGGTCGCGTCGGTCCGAACGGAAGAAATAAGTGCCGGCGGTCATGAGCATGGATGAGTCCGCAGGATGCGCTTTCACTCCATTGTCGAAGAGGGAATCCAGCTGGGGCTGGAAATTCTGGAAGAAACGCGCGTCGAGGTACTGCGTAAGGTTGGACAGGTACTGGCTCTTGGCCTGGGGGTGTATGGACGGGCTGGAGACGAAGTCCTCCAGCGTATTGAAGAAACCGTCGAACGAACGGTTCATCCTGTATACCTCAGATTTACCTATGAGCGCGGGGGCATAACCGGAATCCAGGGCGAGGGCCTGGTCATAATATGCCATGGCCAGCGAATCGCTGTCAGCCGCAGCCTTGGCGTCCCCCATCATGGAAAGCACCTGAGGCGAAGGGAAATCCTCGTTGAACTCCTCCAGCACCGCGAAAGCCTCTGCGGCCTTGTCCTGGTGCATGAGGATGTCGTACCGCGCAAGGGCGGTGGTCTCGTCGCGCCCCATAACCCGCTCGATCTCGTCAAGGGTCTCGAGGACCTTGTCCAGGCGGTTCTGCATGGCATAAAGGTTCACAAGCGAATAATGGATCTCCGTCTTGCGGGGGAAATCGGCCAGAAGTGCCTCGTAGGCCGCCACAGCCTCGTCGTCCTGGCCGGTCATGGCATACAGCGCGGCCAGGCGGTCCCTGTACCAGTAGTTGTCGGGGGCCAGGCGGACGGCTTCGCGTATCTCATCTACGGCCTTGCCGGCATCACCGAGCCGTGCATGGCAAAGGCCCATGTAATAATGGGCGGCGTCATTGTCGGGGAAAGTCTCAAGTATGGCGGAGAAGCGGTCCATCGCCGCCTTCGTCGCTCCGTTGTCATAGGCCTGTACGGCATCCACGAGCAGGGACTCGGCGGTATCCCTCAGGCGGGACGTGCGGTCCTGGGACAGAAGGGCGGGAGCGGAAAGGCTCAGAAAGACAATGGTATATATGATGACCGCGATTCTTTTCATGGTACAAAAATACTATAATTATTGGTTTCGCTGCGGCTGTTTTCTGATATTTTAGCTAATTTCGTACCACGGTTTGTAAAAAATTCGGGTGCGTCATGCAACATTTCGGTGATAAAACGCATCTTATCAGTCGGGTGACAACCCAGAAACCAACTTCGGAAACCGTGGCGACCCTAAACGAGCAGCAGATAATAGCTCTCTGCAAGAAAGGAGACAGGGCTGCTCAGAAAGCTTTGTTCGACAGGCTGTCTTCAAGGATGTTTCCTGTATGCCTGCGATACATGGGCGGAAGGGAAGCAGCCGAGGATATCCTTCAGGAAGGGTTCATATCACTGTTTTCCAAGCTGGACAGCTACACGGGGGAGGGATCCTTCGAGGGTTGGGCCCGCAAGGTCTTTGTCAATACTGCACTCATGACGCTTAGGAAAAGCGACGTCATGCGGCAGAGCGAGGACATCGAGAGCGCGAGAAGCATTTCGAGCAACGATGTCGGAGCCCTGCAGAGCATATCGTACAAGGAGCTGATGGGTATGATAGCCGAGTTGCCGCCCGGATTCAGGACAGTGTTCAACATGTTCCTGATCGAAGGATACACGCACAAGGAGATCAGCGAAGCGCTGGGCATCACGGAAGCCACTTCCCGGTCGCAGCTCCAACGCGCGAGGGTCATGTTGCAGAACAGGATAAAGAACAGAAAGTAAGATGCAGAACGACAAGTATACAGATTTCGATCTCGAACTGAAGCGGATGCTTCATGACGCGGAGGAAGAAGTTCCTTCGCGGATTTGGGATGCGGTGAGCGGTGAGCTCGACCGCCGGGATCGCAGGAAGGTCGTCGCCATTCGCTGGCGGCGGGCTGCCGTCGGCTTTGCCGCCGCCGCGGCCGTCCTGTCGGGCATCTTCGTATTCCTCGGCCGCGACCGCGCCGCAGAGCCTGCCCTGACCGCCGAAGCGGTTCAGGAGCAGCCCGTGAGCGCGGACGTTACCGTCGAGGAGGCCGTTCCCACCATCGAGGAGCAGATAGTTTCCGCCGGCACGGCGCTTGCCGACGTTCCCGCGCATGTTACGAGGAACACAGCATCAAGCACCATTCCCTCAGAGATAGCCCCTGCAAATGATTTCGTTCCCACTGAGGAAGAGATCGCAGAGATTGATATTGAAACCCCTTCGGAAACTGCCGCAGAGACTGAAGCAGCGATAGTCGCCGAGAAAGAAGAAGCCGTGCTGCCGGAAAGCAATGAGCCGGTACAGGATCCCGTCGTCCGCCCCGCGGATACCGACACCCGTACCGCCATCACCGGCACCGCCTTGGACCCGTTCGCATGGCCCGAGGATACCGAGGTCGAAAAGGACAGCCATCTGCCGTCGTTCTTCATCGCCGGCAACGCCATGACCAATGACTTCACCGGCAAGGACATCCGCCAGATGCGCGCACCCGCTTCCGGTATCGTAAAACGCACCGGAGTCGAGGACAAGGGCTCATCCACCTTCTCCATCCCGGTCACGGTCGGTCTCGGAGTCCGCTTCGACCTTTCCGACCGCTGGGCCGTGGGCACCGGCATCAACTGGTCCATGCTTTCCAGGACCTTCAACGGAGTCTACAACGGACCTAACGGCAAGGGCGACACCGTCAACATCAACACCGAGATAGTCAACGACATCCACTACGTCGGCATACCGCTCAACCTCTATTTCAACATCTTCGACAGCAGGAACCTCCGCTTCTATGCGTGGGGAGGAGGAAGCGCTGAGAAGGGCCTCGTGAGCCGTTTCCGCATCCAGAGCGATGCCGGTGACATCTTCTACAAGGAGAGCGTCGACGGCCTCCAGTGGTCCGCAGCCGCAGGTCTCGGCCTCGAGTTCCTCCTCGGCAGGCATCTCGGACTGTATCTCGACCCCAGTGCCCGCTACTACTTCGACTGCGGTCAGCCCACCAGCATCAGGACCAACCGTCCTTTCATGATGAACTACGAGGTCGGCCTCAGATTCAACCTGTAGGATGAAACACTCCATCGTTATCCCTGACCTTCCTTCCCTCGATGCAGCGGCGAAGGAGTTCCTCGCATGCATCGGAGGACGCAGTCTCATAGCATTCTACGCTCCCATGGGAGCGGGCAAGACGACTTTCACCACGGCGATATGCCGTGCGCTCGGCGTCGAAAGCGACGCCATCAGCAGCCCGACCTTCTCCATCGTCAATGAGTATCGCACAAAGGATGGCGAATCGATTTTCCACTTCGATTTCTACCGGATCGGCAAGACCGCCGAAGCGCTGGACATAGGATTCTACGACTATATCGACAGCGGATGCCTATGCCTGATGGAATGGCCCGAGAACATCGAGGAGATCCTCCCCGAAGAGACTCTCAAAGTCTCCATCACCGTCGGCGAAGACGGCTCAAGAACCATCTCCTGGGAGGACTAAGTTCCTCTCCACCACCACTTCCACGGCTGTGATGAATCCGTTTATCTCCGGACGGAAGACAACCTCGCCGTCCCTCCACAGATAAGGTCCTTCTACTGAGTCCGACGGGTTGACTCCGATATAGAAATGCCTCCCGCACAGGAAGGCGTTCCTGAACGAGAAGAACAATGCGGGGCTCAGATACCAGGCCGACGACCCGCTCGGGGCGAAGACTATGACCTGCCCGTTTCCGTACAGGTTCATCCCGGCAGACCAGGTGTCATCGCTGTATGTCCAGTGCCGCATCGAGGACTGCACCACGTTCTTTACCTGCATTATCCCGTTGCGGACACGTATGTCATAAACGCCTCCCGCCCCCGTCTCTACGGGGGTTTCCTCCCCGTCCTCAACGTTATACCATACTTTCCCGCTTCCGGCGGTCAGGGATTCCCAGTAACTGAAATACAAGTGCCCGCCATCGCGGTACAACGCGCCCGTAGGGTATTCGGGATTATCCGACATATGGACAGCTATGCTGCCCTTCCCGTTAGACATCATTTCAACGCCGTTGCACCGGAGAGAAAAGCCACTCCCGGAACGGTTCTGGCCAAGGGTATAGACATCATCGTCTTCGACAAGAAGGCCGCAGAGAAACTCGCGGCCGGGGTAGGAGAAAAGCTCCTCCCCGTCCCGCCCGATAACGGTCTCCTCTTCCGTACAGTACTCCGTATACAGATGCCCGCCCATCAGGTGATGAAGGTCCGGATCGAGACTTGCGCGAGATCCGGCACCCGCAGGGACGGACAGCACCCTCTCACCGTTACGGTACAGTTCTATGCTGCCCAGTACATTTCCCAGTGATGTGTCCCGACGCCAGTCGTAGTCTTCCGGGAACGATACTGCCGTCACGAAAACGGAAGTATCGTATCTGGCATGTGTCGGCGCACCTCCTCCCCCGTCCCTGCGTACCTCCCGGTAACGGTCGGGGAAGGCCTCGAGGTGGGACTTGCCTGTTTTCTCCTCTTTATTCATGCACGACGGAGCCAGCAACAACAAGGCGATTGCAGCAAAAAGTATCTTAAAGTCCTTCATAATCAACATTTTTCATTGTCCTAGATTCTGGCGGTCGAGGAAACGGTATCCGGCCGCCTCGATGATATGCCCGGCCAGGATATCGTCCGCCCCGTCAAGGTCGGCGATGGTCCGGGCTACGCGGATGATGCGGTAGAAAGCCCTCATGGAGAGGCTCATCCGCTCCATGACCTTCTCCATTGCCTCCCGCGCGGTATCGGACAGGGGGCAGTATTTCTCTATCTGCTTGTTGTTCATCTCGGCGTTGGTGAAAATGCCTTCCCCGGCGAATCTCATCTTCTGGGCGATGCGCGCCTTCAGCACCCTTTCGGCCACAACCGCACCCGGCTCTCCCTTCCTGAGCGCCAGCATGCGCTGGGGATCCACCGGATGCATCCATAGATGTATGTCTATCCTGTCCAAAATGGGTCCCGAGAGCTTGGATAAGTAAGTGATGCGCTGCGAGGGAGAGCATGTGCATTTGTCACTCTCACCGTAATACCCGCAGGGACAGGGATTGGACGCGGCCACGAGCATGAAGGACGCAGGGTACTCAACCTTGGCCTTGAGCCTGGAGACCGTCACCTTGCGGTCCTCAAGCGGGCCGCGCAGGGCTTCAATGACCAAGCGAGGCATTTGGTTGAACTCATCGAGAAAGAGCACTCCCCCGTGTGCCAATGTAATCTCCCCGGGAATGATGTTGTCGCCCGCACCGCCACCCACGACGGCAGGGAGCGAGGCGCTATAATGCGGCATGCGAAAAGGCCTTGAGCGTATCAGCCCCAGGGCTTTCTCCCCTGTCCCGGCGACGGAGTATATCTTGCTGGTCACCACCGACTCCTCGTGCGTCATGGGCGGCAGGATGCCCGACAGGGCCTTGGCAAGGGAACTCTTGCCGCTCCCTGGAGGGCCGAGCATGATGAGGTTGTGCCCGCCGGCAGCAGCGATTTCGGCACCGCGCTTGGCGCCCTCCTGGCCGATGATGTCCGCGAAATCCATCACGCCGCCGGCGGGCACCGCGTGATGACGCGCCCGCTGCATCTTCCGCCAGGTGCGGGTGTTTCTCACGAGCAGGTCCTGGCAGTCTTCCCCGCCGGACAGGATGCGGACGCAGTCGGCAAGTGTTTCCACCCCATAGACGGATATGTCGGTGAACTCCGCCGCTTCCAGGGCCGAATGCAGCGGGAGGATGCAGGCCTTCATACCCCTGGAACGGGCCATGTCCACGATCGGGAGAGCTCCGGCGATGTCGCGCACGGCGCCGTCCAGGCCGAGCTCCCCCATAACGAGATATGCCCCGAGTTCGGGGAATTCGCGCTGCCCGGAAGCGGCGATGATACCCAGTGCGATGGGTAGGTCATATCCGCTGCCGCTCTTGTGCAGGTCAGCGGGTGCAAGGTTTATGACTATCTTGCGTCCGGGTATCCTGTATCCCAGCGCCTGAAGGGCGGTTATCGTCCTGAGAAGGCTTTCCTTCACGGCCGTATCGGCCAGTCCGACGAGATGGATCCCGATACCGAGGATCACGTCGACTTCCACTGTGACGGGCACGGCATCGATCCCGATGCACTTCGCTCCTGTAACGTTTACAAGCATGACGGAACAAATGTTTCTGCGAATATGCACCGCAAAAACATCTTTATCCTATCAAAAGATATTTCTGTCGAAAAAAGATATCTTTTTTAAGACGCGGGATAGAAAAGGTCTGAATCGTCACCGAAGAATTCACGGTCCTGGACCTTCAGGTAATACTCCCAGTACGTTCCCCGTGCGGCACTTTGGACTGTAGCGTTGTCCATGTCGGACATGGCGGAAATGAAGTCGGAGAAACGCCTGACCCTCTCCTCGCTTACGCCTATGGAGGCAGGATTGACGCCTGCCAGAAGCAGGGCCTCCTGATAATGCACGGGAACGGAACCGGCCTGCCATCCCAGGGCCTCGAAAGAGTTCCTGAAGCCCTCAAGGTCACCCTGAAGAAGCTGATAGCAAAGGAATCGGTTTATGGATATCCCGGAACTCATTCCGAGAGTCCCCATCTGTGCCAGATTGTACTGGGGATTGTTCGTCACCATGCGGGCCGTGGCGCTGGAATGGCCCAGAGTATCCGCGACATCGGCTGCGGAAGCGTACCTGCGGAGTATGCCCCGTGCAGCCGAATAGTTCTTGGGATTGCGCTTGAGAATACCCGCATATTTGCGGACCAGCGTGTAATCACCCTTCTCCGCATTATACCTTATCAGCTGATACAGCGACAGATGACTCATGCCGTGAGGCAGATGGCAGGAATACTGGAAGATATGGTGTACCGCCTCGTTCGGGACTCCGAGACTCTCGCTGAGAAGGCTGTTGAACAGGCATCCGGTCAGGGAATTGTCGCCTTCCATGTCGAAATCTTCAGGGCCGGACACCGGGTACTTGAAAAGCCTGTCCCCCAGTCCGCCGGTCTCGCCAAGGGCGAGGAAGGCGAAAGGCATGAGCCTGGGGTCCGAAGCGGACGCTTCAGGCGTCGCAGCCTCCAGGACCTTGTCCCAGCGGAGCCGTCGGGCATTGACCTGCACTTTAGCCAGCCTTTCTGCATCCCTGACCTTTGAATCTGTCGCCACGAAACCTGCTGCAAGCAGTATAAGTACGGCACAGACCGGCAGTTCCCAGCGACCGGAGGGCATCTCCTCCCTTTTCTTTACAAGCAGCGAGAGGAGCGCAAGGGCAGCGGAACCCAGGAGTATACCGACAATCACAAGATTCGAATCAAGTCTCGCCGTAAGAGCCCAGCACACCGCTGCGGCGGCCAGGGCTGCCGGACGGTGGAACGGTACGCGGCAGCGACGGAGAAAACAATCCAGGCATAGATACAAAGCGGTCACTATGGCAGCTACTACCATGGCTCCGACTACGGGAATGTCATAGAACTGCACGAGGAAACTCCCGACAAGCTCGGAAACGGGATGAGACCCTCCCAGCACTTCACGGAACCAGTCCGGGGTAAGCAGGAACAGGCCCTGGTTCTCAAGTTGTATGAGCGAGTAGGGCTGGACGAACTGGCTCACGCAGAAGACTGCCGCAAACAGCAGAAGAGGTATGATCATGCTCTTTTTCATTTCTTGAACAGTCTTGAGACAGCTTTCTGCCGGACCGGTGACTCGGAACGGATGAATTCGGGAACGTTGTAGGACTTGAGCCTCAGGTCATTGTGCGAAGGGTCTTTCTGCGGCAGCAGGAAAGGCTTGTCGAAATGCCCGTCACCCCTGTAATGCGCCAGGAACAATCGGGTATATCGCCCGTCTATCCTCCTGCTGCTGAACACTATCCATTTGCCGTTGGAAGACCATGAGTGATAGCTCTCGGTATCGTCGCTGTTGAGCTCCTCCAAAGGAGAGGCCTCGCCGGTCGCCAGGTCCAGCATCCACAGGTCGGCCTCCTTGTGCCAGATGGGGAAAGTCGCGAAAGCCGAATGCGTGAACAGTATGCGTCCGTCGCTGCAGCGGGGGAAGGAGACGGATCCTTCCGGATCCTCCCATACCAGCTGCGGCTCGCCCGTGAAACGGCCGTCCTCGAAACCTATTGACATTAGCTTGTAACGGAGCCTGCCGCGGTTCTTCACTACTGTGCCGACAGTATCGGCGGCGCAATAATACAGCGTACGGCCATCTTCGGACCACGCGGGAAAAGTCTCCATAACTTCATCTCCAGACAACGCGGGACAGAGATAAACCGAGTCGGTCTGAAGGTCCATCAAGATGATGTCGGAGCTGTTGTCGTAGACCTCGATAGGCTGCAGGTCGTTGATGGTGAAACTCTGGTGGGTATCATTGGACGAGAACGCTATGTAGCGGCCTCCAGGGTGCCATGCAGGATAGGTACCCTGGCGTTTCGGTCCAAGGGAGGCGATATTCTGAAGGCGGACGTCATCGCCGTTGACGAAAAGCGTGCCTCCGCCGGCCCCCCTTGCATGGAGGATCATCTGCGAAGGATCGCCATTATGGAAAGTGTGGCAGTTCAGGCATCCCTGGTTGTTGGCTTCCGACGTGACGATGTCCGTCTCCCTGTATGAAGCGAGCTCACGCTGGGTGATGGTGATATAATGCCAGCTCTGGTATCCGGGCTCGATGAGACGATACACTATATAAGGGTCTATCGGATCCTTGGAGCGGTACACCGGAAAAGGCTTGTAGCGGACTCCCCTGTCATCACCCTTGTTCCAGGCTTTGACGGTAATCCATTCCGCCCCGTCCTTCACCTCGCGCGACTCCTTGAAACGGCGGCCGTCAGCCATGCGGAAAGTGAGCCTGGCCATCGTTTCCGGAACGGTCACCCCGACATAGTCAGGGAACACGGATGGGTACTCCTCACTGTCGTCAAAGACGGATGGCCTGCCGCAGGAAACCAGCAAAACGCAGGCTGCAGCAAGCATGACGGAACAGTGTTTTACAAGACGTACCATGTCGGACCTTTCCGCAAATTTATACAAAAATAATCCCTCTTGAACTACTATTTGACGGAATTGACACGTTTTTTAATGCGTCTTGCGCGTTTTCTGACTATTTTTGCGTAGATAAGAATCAACTTTTTCAACTTAATAACATCGAAACGATACCGACATGAAAAAAACACTCATCCTGCGCATCGCGCTCGTTTCGGCCTTAGTCCTGCTGTCCTGTGCAGCGGCATCCGGCCAGAAGAAATCAAAGAAGATCGACGTTGGTGAAGCTCTTTCCGGGTATTTCACCGTTGCAACCGACGAGGCTGCCACTCCCGACTCCAAGGGATTCATCAGAAGGTGGCTGCTCCTCGAGCCGATCAGCAAACCCAACCGCTCCAACACCGTATTCACGGACAGCTACATCCGTGACGCTTTCGCAGCCGAGCCTTACGAGGGTATGTTCACCACTCTCCCCAAGGACGGCCAGAAGGTCAAGGTAATGGTCGAGAAGCAGGCCCCTGTCAACCTCACGGCAGGCCGCCCGCAGATGCCTACCGGACCCCAGGAGCCCGTTTTCGAGAAGGCCACCCTCACCTGGTATGCCCTCGACAGCAAGCTCTTCAACGTGAAGCTCTTCCGCTTCGCCACCGGTCTTGACAACGAGCGTTATGGCGCCATCTTCGAGGCTTACACCGTCGTAGAGTGCGACGAGGATATCG
>JAFYZE010000100.1 GCA_017548805.1 Bacteroidales bacterium | reverse complement strand
GGGCGTCACTGCCTTTGGATATGCGTCTGATTTCAGCCCTGACGGCCTCAAGTTCGGACAGGAGGGCGTCTGACTTCTCGTCCACAGGCTTGGAGGAACGGGTAATATCCATAACTCCGAGCGTGCCAAGCTCCCGGATGAATTCTTCTTTCTGCCCGGAAAGCAGAATGAAGTCGTAGCGGGTCATTTTCTCAATCATGCCGTTTCCTCCTCTTCTTCCAGTGCGTGACGTTCCTTCACGATCTTGGAGGATGCCTTGGAGAGGTTCTCCTCATCCTCCATGTACCGCTTGATCTTCCTGATGGCCTCCTGGTATCCGGGGATCTGGACCTTCTCGTACAGGTTGACCTTTTGCGTGGTCTTCTTGCGCTGATAGTCCAGTATGCGGCTCTTGTACTGATACACTTCCGATTCAATGCCCAGGCGGGTGAGCTCCTTGAGGATGCTGACGCCGTCGGCGTACCACGCGGGCTTGGCGAATGCGTTGAAATCCTGTATCTCGTAGTGTATCTCCTTGAGTTCGGGCACCTTGACTCCGGCGACCTTGACAGTGACAAGGTCCACGTCTGTGATGCTTATGAGACTGGGCTCGAACTCGTTCCAGAGCGATGCAAGGTAGTCGTACCTCTCCCTGGTGGCCTCCAGGTCCGCAACAAGCTTGTCGGAATAATCCTTGGCCTTGCGCACTTCGATCCTGAGGGCGGACTCCTTGTTCTGCAGGGTGGGGAGCGCCTTCTGCCGGACCTTCAGCTGCTTGCCGAGGTTATTCAGCGATGTCTTATTGTATTGGAACTTGATAGCCATAATCCTTATTCAGCAGGCCAGTATTTGTCTATCATGGTTTGCTTGATGCCGGTCTCGGCCTTTGAGAAGTACTTTGCGAACAGCTCCCATGCCGTGTCGAGCATCTCGTCGATCTTGATGTTGACGTCGATGCTGAGGAGCCTGATCGCGTATTCCTTGGCGTAGTCCAGGCAACGCAGGTCGTAGTCCGACAGGTCGAAACCGTTCTCGAGCTTGGTCTTGGCGTTCTGCGCGTCCGCGTATAGACGGACGCCGGCGTTCATGACCTGGCTGTGGTCCTCGCGCGTCTTCTTGCCTTGGACGAGCTGTTTCAGACGGGACAGGGAGCGGAACGGGTCCACGATGACCTTGCCGGTATCGGTATCGGCCCTCAGGAACAGCTGACCCTCAGTGATATAACCGGTATTGTCCGGGATGGCGTGGGTGATGTCTCCGTCGTTGAGGGTGGTCACAGCGATGATGGTGATCGAGCCTCCGGCGGGGAACTGCACGGCTTTCTCGTAGATCTTGGCGAGGTCGGAATAAAGCGAGCCGGGCATCGAGTCCTTGGAAGGGATCTGGTCCATTCGGTTGGACACGATGGAGAGGGCATCCGCGTACAGTGTCATGTCCGTGAGGAGCACGAGCACCTTTTCGTTCTTGTCTGCGGCGAAATATTCGGCAGCCGTGAGGGCCATGTCCGGGATGAGGAGGCGCTCCACGGGAGGTTCCTCGGTGGTGTTGACGAAGGATACGATCTTCTCCAGGGCGCCGGCGTCCTCGAACGCATGGCGGTAGAAGAGATAGTCGTCGTTGCTCAGTCCCATGCCGCCGAGGATGATCTTGTCCACGTCGGCGCGTAGGGCCACGTCGGCCATGACCTGGTTGTAGGGCTGGTCGGGATCGGCGAAGAACGGAATTTTCTGGCCGGAGACTAGGGTGTTGTTGAGGTCAATGCCTGCGATGCCGGTAGGGATCAGCTCGGAGGGCTGCTTGCGCTTGTAAGGGTTGACGGAAGGACCGCCGATCTGACGGACTTCGCCGTCAACTTCGGGACCGCCGTCGATGGGGTCGCCGTATGCGTTGAAGAAACGGCCGGACAGCTGCTCGCTCACGCGGATGATGGGCGGATGGCCGAGGAAAGCGACTTCGGAATTGGTGGGGATGCCTTCAGTACCTGCAAAAACCTGCAGCGTGATGAGGTCTCCCTTGGTCTTGACCACCTGGGACAGCCGTCCGTCGACGGTAGCCAGCTCATCGTTGGTAACACCTTTCGCCCTCAGGGAAACAGTGGCCTTGGTGATGGCGTCCAACTGCGTATATACTTTCTGGTATGCTTTAGTTGCCATTGGTTTCGAGGTGTTTGGTGATTTCTGCCCGGTACTTCATGAAAGGTTCGCTTTCGAACCTGCTGTAGTTCATCTGCCGCAGGAGGTTGATGAGTTCCTTGAACCAGTCGCGGCATTTCTCATAGTCGTCGAACGTGTATTCCCTGGCGCAGATGTCGCGCACGAGGTCGACCATATATTTCTGGCGCGCCATGGGGCAGAGGCTGTCGACAGGGTCGAAGCCGTCCTGCTGGAGAAGTGAGAAGTCGATGAGCTCGGACTTCCAGAACGACTCGTGATAGCTCATCGGCACGCCGTCGTCTCCGAGGATGTTGATTTGGTCGTTGGCTTCCTTGCCGCGGCGTACCAGCACCTTGAGCGCGTTGACCTTCTCCACCCATCCGTGCTCGACCGTGCGGTCGAGGAACTCGCGGATTTCGGGATATTCGAGGTATTTAGAGTAGGAATCGATGGGGTTGACGGCGGGATAGCGCTTCTGGTCGGCGCGGTTCTGTTCGAGTGCGTAGAAGCAGCGCGCCGCTTTCTTGGTGGACTCGGTGACGGGTTCCTTGAGGTTACCTCCGGCAGGGGAGACCGTACCGATGAAGGTGACGGCTCCGGTCTGTCCGTTGTTGAGGACGACCACTCCCGCGCGGGAGTAGAAGTTGGATATGATGGCCGAGAGGTCCACGGGGAATGCATCCGCACCCGGGAGTTCCTCCATGCGGTTGGACATCTCGCGGAGGGCCTGTGCCCATCTGGAGGTGGAGTCCGCGAGCAGCAGGCACCTGAGGCCCATTGCGCGGTAGTACTCGCAGATGGTCATGGCGGTGTAGACGGAAGCCTCACGCGCGGCGACGGGCATGTTGGAAGTATTGCAGACGATAGTGGTACGCTCCATTAGGTGGCGTCCGGTATGCGGGTCGATCAGCTCGGGGAACTCCGTGAAGATCTCCACGACTTCGTTCGCGCGCTCTCCGCAGGCCGCCATGACGATGATGTCGGCCTCGCCCTGCTTGGCGATGGCGTGCTGGAGCACGGTCTTGCCGCAGCCGAACGGCCCGGGGATGAAGCCCGTACCGCCCTCGGCAATGGGGTTGAACGTGTCGATGACGCGCACGCCCGTCTCCATGATCTTGAACGGACGCGGCTTCTCCTTGTATCCCTTGATGGCGACCTTGACGGGCCATTTCTGGGTCATCGTCACTTCGACGTCCTCGCCGTCTTCACCGGTGAGGACGGCAATGGTCTTGTCGATGTTGTACTCTCCGGCTTCCACGATGGACTTGACGGTGTATTCGCCTTTAAAGGAGAATGGTACCATGATCTTGTGAGGGAGCCAGCCTTCCTTGACTTCTCCGAGCCAGTCGGCGGCGACAACCTTGTCGCCGGCCTTGGCGAGAGGGAAGAAGTCCCACAGTTTTTCATGATTGAGCGGGTCCGTGTATTCGCCTCTCTGCAGGAAGACTTCCTTCATGGTCGTGAGGTCGTTCTGCAGGCCGTCGTAGACGCTTGAGAGGAGGCCGGGGCCGAGCGTGGCCTCGAGCATCTTGCCCATGAACTCGACGGTGTCACCGTCCTTCAGGCCGCGGGTGCTCTCGAAGACCTGCACGGAAGCCCTGTCCCTGTTCACCTTGATGACCTCGGCCATGAGCTTCGTGCCCCCGAGGTTGATGAAACAGAGTTCGTTTTCCGCTACAGGACCGTCCACTTGTACGGTCACCAGGTTGGATACGATACCCGTAACTTTTCCGGTTGTGTTCATATTGTCTGGTTATTATGTTTCATTGAATTCAACTCCCTTGAAGGTGCCGCGGATCTCGTCCACGAGCTTGCGGAACATCTCGCGGCCAGTGGCCTCGTTGAGCTTGAGCCACCTGTCGACGATCTTCAGCTTGGCGATATAGCCCAGGAGGGCCGATATGTTGAAATAGTCGAAGGTATTGAGCTCGTCGATCTTTTTCCACATCAGCTCGTCAAGCCCCTTCTCGCGGGAGACGAGGTTAGGCCCGTAAAGGATCCTGTGGACATCATCACTCTCCTCGAACTCTTTGTCGTCATAGAGGAAGATGTCCTTGTCGTAGGGCCTTCCGAGACTTTCGTTGAGATAGCGGACCTTGGCGTTGCGCATGTTCAGGTCGAAGCGGAAAAACTCGCGGAGGAACGTGTTCGGATGCTTCAGCATCGAACGGTAGAACTCCGGCGTGTAGTTCTCTTCCTCATAGCCCTTCAGCAGCGTGTCGATGAGGACGTTGTCCTTCTCGGAACAGAGTCCCCTGATCTCGTCGATCAGTACTGAGACGGAAGGAAGGTTCTCGCCGCTGTCGTCGCTCGAAAGGACCGGAAGCCCGGCTATCAAATACTCGTAGTTGTCCATGGCCCTATCCGAAAAGGAGCCTCTTGGTGACGGGACGCAGGTACTCTGTGATCAGCTCTTTGAAGGTCTCGTCGGTCATGTTGATGAAGTATCCGCCGTCCTTCGGGCCGATGGTGAATCCGCCCGAGATCTTCTTGGAGAAGGATGCGTTGACGCCCTTGCCCAGGACTTTGGCAAGCTGGCCCTTGACGAAGGGCTCGAGCTCGTCCTGGAGCGATGCGGGGAGCACTACACTCAGGTCGGAGGTGTCGTCGGGATTGAACTTTTCCGCGACTGCCTGTAGGAATTGCTTGACGAAATCGGCGGAGGACAGGGTGGCTTTCATCTCCTCTCCGGCGAACTTGCCGATGATGAGGTTCTCGATATCGCTCTTGGTGGCCTGGAAACTCTGGGCGGCGGCCATCTTGAGGTCGGATGTGACCTTCTGGCTGTAGTCGTCAGCCTGCCTGTGCGCCTCCGAGACGATGTCTTCCGCTTCCTTCCTGGCCTTGGCGACTATCTCGCCGGCCTGGTTCCGGGCTTCTTCGAGAAGCCTCTCTCCTTCTGCCTTGCCTTTGGACAAACCGTCATTATACAGTTTGTCCGTCAATTCTTGCAGTTTGTTCATACTTTAGTGTTATTAATGCCGAGGGGGGATACGCTCCTGAGGGGCTTCCCCCCTTGGATATGATTAGTGTTCTATATAGTCCGTTCAGGTCCCGGCCGCCTCTATCCGAGGAAGCTGAGGAGGATACCGGCCGCAACGGCCGATCCGATGACGCCGGCCACGTTCGGGGCCATGGCGTGCATGAGCAGGTGGTTCTTGGGGTTGATCTCCCTTCCGACCACCTCGGAGACGCGGGCGCTGTCCGGAACAGCGGACACACCGGCATTTCCGATGAGAGGGTTGATCTTGCGGCCTTCCTTGAGGAAGAGGTTCCAGAACTTGACGAAGAGGACTCCCGCCGTAGTAGCGATGATGAAGGAGGTGAGTCCGAGGGCGAAGATCTTGAGGGAATTGCCGGTAAGGAACTTGTCTGCCTGGGTGGATGCTCCTACGGTGAGGCCGATGAGTATGGTCGTGACGTCGATGAGCGGTCCGCGTGCAGTCTCGGCAAGACGGCGTGTGACGCCGCTCTCTTTCAGGAGGTTGCCGAAGAAGAGCATGCCTAGGAGCGGAAGGCCGGAAGGCACGATGAATGCGGTGAGGATGAAGCCGATGATGGGGAAGATGATCTTCTCCTTCTGGCTGACGACGCGCGGGGCGGGCATCTCGATGAGGCGCTCCTTCTTGGTGGTCAGCAGAAGCATGATGGGCTTCTGGATGACAGGTACGAGGGCCATGTAGGAGTATGCACTGACCGCGATGGCGCCCATGAGGTCCGGGGCGAGCTTGGAGGAGAGGAATATGGCGGTAGGACCGTCTGCGCCTCCGATGATGCCGATGGCACCGGCCTCGTTGGGGGCGAAGCCGAACATGATGGACAGGAGATAGGCCCCGAAGATACCGATCTGCGCGGCTGCGCCGATGAGCATGAGCCGCGGCTGCGATATGAGGGCCGAGAAGTCCGTCATGGCTCCGATGCCCAGGAAGATGAGCGGCGGATACCAGCCCATGCGGACGCCTTGATACAGCGTGTTGAGCACGGAACCGTCCTCATAAACGCCGATGTTGAGGCCCGGGAACATCGGTATGTTGCCGATGATGATGCCGAAGCCGATCGGGACGAGCAGCAGCGGCTCCCATTCCTTGACAATGCCCAGGGTGATGAATATGATGCCGATGCATATCATGATGATATGCGACACGGTCATATTGGCAAAACCCGTGAATTGCCAGAACTGTACTAGACTGTCAATGATATTGCCCATGCTGCGGTTATGCTATGGTGACGATCTTGGCTCCTTCGAGGACCGAGTCTCCCTTGTGGACGTGGATGGCGGTGACGGTGCCGTCCTTCTCGGCCTGGATGTCGTTCTCCATCTTCATGGCCTCGAGGACAGCCACCTTCTGGCCGGCCTTGACGGCCTGGCCCTCCTTGACGGAGACCTCGATGATGACGCCCGGGAGAGGGGAGTTGATGTCAGTGCCGGCGCCGGCGGGAGCTGCCGCAGGGGCGGCTGCCGGAGCGGGCGCAGCTGCCGCGGGTGCGGCTGCAGGGGCCGGAGCGGCCACTGGAGCCACCGCGGGGGCGTTTTCCATTTCTACCTTGTACGGAGTGCCGTTTACGGTGACGTCCGCGATGTTTCCTTCGATGGAGTTGATGGCGACCTGGTAATCGTTGCCGTTGATCTTGAACTTATATTCTTTCATGGTATGGATGTTATCTGGGTTGTTTTCTGAAATTCCGTGTCTTGTCGTTCCATGCCCCGGGCTTCTGCCTGATGGTGATGACGAACGGCTCGGCGTCGTGCGTGCACTCGCTCAGGAAGCGGTGCAGGGCCAGGGCGATCGCCGCCTCGGCCTCGCCGCCGCACTCGGCGTTCAGGGCCATGGCGATGGCGAGCGCCACCTCCTCCTCACGTCCCGCAGGCAGGGCGGCGAGGCCGGCGGGCCTTGCTGCGCGCTTGAAGGGATTGCGGAACTTGATCTTCCCGGAGAACACCTTTCCGGAGAAGTTGTAGATGGTGAAGAGGATGAGCAGGGCGAGGAACACCACGCTCACGCTGACGATGGTCAGGGTATATCCGTGAGGGTCGTTCTCCTTGATGATGTCGGACTTGGACTTCTGGCTGTGCTTGCCGTTCACCGACATCGGGGAAGGGGTATAGGCGTGGATGTCGTCGAAGATGGTCTCCTTGTTGTTGGTGGCGAACTTGCCTATGCTCTGGCCGGCCGGGATGTCCGCGGGGATGTCCATGGTGTCGATGACGGTGCGTCCGTCATTGCTGATCAGGTACAGGGTGGAGCCTGCCCGGAGGGGGAAGTTGAGGTGGAACGTGCCCTTCGAGGAGTTGCCGTCGGCATAGAACAGCACCACCTGGCGCGGACCTATCTTGGTGCGGAGGTCACCCTTGACGATGGGACTCTTGGTGAGGTTCGAAGGGTCGTCCGAGAAGTAGCAGCCTGCGATGTTGACCGTGCCCTGCGAAGTGTTGAACACCTCTATCCAGGGGCAGCGGTCGCCGTAGTCGTCGAGCACGGACGCGTCATTGTCCACCATCACCTCGGAGATGATGAGGTCGATGACGTTCTGCGCCCGGAGCGACGCGGCCGCCAGCAGTATGAGGAATGCTGTCAGTAATCTTTTCTTCATGGCGGGCTACAAAGGAAGGTTGTCGTGTTTCTTGGCGGGGACGTCCTGTCTCTTCCCGGCGAGGGTTTCGAGGGCGCGGATCACGCGGAAGCGGGTGTTGCGCGGCTCGATGACATCCTCGATATAGCCCTT
>JAFYZE010000099.1 GCA_017548805.1 Bacteroidales bacterium | reverse complement strand
CCGCCTGTACGAGAAGACCTACCACGACATGCTCGAACGCGAGCGCCTTCTCTCCGACGTCATCGACGGCCTGGAGGTCAAGGACAACCAGATATACGAGGAGATCTTCCATGCCGCGGCTCCGCGCATAGAGTCCCTGCTCGCCGACGATTATCTCGCGGCGGTGGACTCCATCCCGGACACTGAGATGGTCATGTACGTCGCCGGCAAGGTAGGCGACGCCGACGCCAGGGCTGCGAGGATCGAGGCGGATTTCCGCAGAGTCCTGGCTGTGCTTGCGGAGGAGGAGACCGCCCTTCCGCCGATGTCGCTGCCCCTTGACACCCTTTCATTCGCCCAGGTGGGCGCTTCCGTCGGGCAGAAGGTCAACCCCATCTACAAGGTCGAGACGCTGCACACGGGAGTGGACCTCATCGCCCCGCAGGGCGACCCGGTCCTGGCCGTGGCTGACGGCACCGTGACGGACGTCGTCACGTCGCGCAAGGGCCACGGCAACATCGTCGAGATCACCCACGCCGGCGGGTATGTCACCCGCTACGGCCATCTCGCCGACATCAAGGTCTCCAAGGGCCAGCGCGTCGCGCGCGGCAAGAGGATCGCATCCGTCGGCATCTCCGGCAACACCTTCGCTCCGCACCTGCATTTCGAGATGCTAAAGGACGGGGAGTATGTGGATCCCGCCGCTTATTTCTTCGCCGGAGTGACGCCCGACGGCTATGCCGGCATCCAGCTCATGGCTTCCCGCACGGGACAGTCGCTTGATTGACACTAAAACTACAGCTATATGGAGAAATTGTACTACAGCATCGGCGAAGCCGCCCAAGCCATTGGGGAGAGCACTTCCCTCGTGAGATACTGGACCAACGAGTTCGACCGACATTTCAAGGTCAAGCGCTCGTCGCGCGGAGACCGCAAGTACACCGCAGAGGACATCGACACCCTCAAGCAGATCCACTACCTTGTCAACGTCAAGGGCATGACCCTGGAAGGCGTGGACAAGGCCCTGAAGGAGAACAAGGGAGCGGTAGACCGCAGCGTCAAGGTGCTCGAATCCCTGAAAACCATCCGCGACCAGTTGGTCGAGGTGAAAAAGGCTTTATAAACACGATTTTTTTCGTATCTTTGCAGTTCATAATCAAAGAAACAGTTTCTATAGATATGGCCAAGAAAATCAAGAAGGTGGAGACACCTATAGACCAGAGGGAGACTTTCGTTTCCCTGCAGAAGAACTTCGCGGATTCGGAGCTGAGCGTAGAGGAGAAACTCAAGGTCCTCTATGACCTTCAGAAGGCCGATGTCGCCATAGACAAGATCATCCAGCTCAGGGGCGAGCTTCCCGACGAGGTCGAGATGCTCGAGAACGAGGTGGCCGACCTCAAGGCCAAGGTTGCCCAGGAGACGGAAGTGATCGACAAGTTCAACAAGTCCATCGCCGCCAACAAGCAGAATATCATCGACCTTGACGAGGAGATCGCCAAGTACCAGGCCCAGCTGGAGAACATCTCCAATAGCCGCGAGTTCGACTCCATCAACAAGGAGATCGAGAACCAGGGCTACCTGCGCCAGATATCGGAGAAGAACATCAACGACTCCAAGATGGCCATCGCCAACAAGAAGGCCGCCATCGAGGACCTCAAGCATGTCATCTCCATGCGCATGGATGACCTGAAGGCCAAGAAGCAGGAGCTCGAGAGCATCGTCGAGTCCACCGCGGACGAGGAGAAGGAGCTGGTGGCCAAGCGCAACGAATGCGCCGCCAAGATCGACGCCAGGACCATGAGCGCCTACGACCGCATCCGCAACAGCGTCCACAACCACCTCGCCGTCGTCTCCGTGTACAACGGCGACTCCTGCGGAGGATGCTTCAACACCATCACTCCCCAGAGGCTCCTCGAGATTGCTTCCAACCGGAAGCTCATCATTTGCGAGCATTGCGGACGCATCATCGTCAACGCCGATTTCAAATAGACATAAGCGGCCATGCCTGACCAGAAGAACAGATCATACCGGAAAAAGGAACAGGCGGTCAATCTGGATACATTGGGGCTTGAGATGGGAAATATCCCTCCTCAGGCTCTTGATGCAGAAGAGTCCGTCCTCGGTGCCATGCTCCTCGAGCCGTCCTGTGTGGACGAGGCCATGGAGGAGCTGACGCCTAACTGTTTCTACGACCAGCATCACCGTATGATCTTCGAGGCCATGTCCTCGCTGGTCACCGAGCATATAGCGGTAGACCTCATCACCGTCTCCAACCGCCTGAAGGCTGAAGGCCAGCTCTCCGAGATCGGAGGAGCAGTGGCGCTGGCGGACCTTTCACAAAAGGTCGGTGCCGCCGCCAACATGGAGTTCTACATCAAGATCCTCAAGCAGAAGACCATCCAGCGCGACCTTATCAAGGCCTCGTACGATATCCTGAAGAAGTCGTACGACGACTCCGTCAAGGTGGACGACCTCATAGACATGGCCCAGAGCGAGGTCTATGCCGCCATCCAGAACAACGTCCGCAAGGAGGTCCAGGACATAGGCTCCATCATCAACGCCGCCCTCGGCGACATCGAGAAGCT
>JAFYZE010000098.1 GCA_017548805.1 Bacteroidales bacterium | reverse complement strand
CGCGGGGACCGCACCCTTCTCGAGTTCGAGATCCCTACCCGCGGCCTGATGGGTCTTCGCAGCAATATGCTGACCGCCACGCAGGGTGAGGCCATCGTCGCCCACCGCTTCAAGGAGTATCAGCCCTTCAAGGGCGAGCTCGAGCACCGCAACAACGGTTCGCTCGTCTCTCTGGAGACCGGCGAGGCCGTAGCATACTCGATGAACAAGCTCCTTGACCGCGGCCGTTTCTTCGTCGAGCCCGGCGAGGAGATCTACGGCGGCCAGGTGCTCGGAGAGCACACCCGCGAGCGCGACCTGAACATCAATATCTGCAAGACCAAGAAGCTCACCAACGTCCGTGCAGCCGGAAGTGACGAGAAAGTGGTCCTGCCTCCCGCCATCAAATTCTCCCTCGAGGAGGCCCTGGAGTACATCCAGGACGATGAGTTGGTGGAAGTGACTCCTCATTTCATGCGCATCCGCAAGATTTTGCTCGATCCTCTGGAGAGGAAAAGAAAAAGCGGTGAAGAAGATTGTTAATAGGAAATTTTTTACTAACTTTGCAACCCTTTATTGTACCGTTAAGCGGTTTGGCGTCCGGTAGGACGGATTTCCGCTGGCACGCTGGAGGACAGTTCTTTAGCGGTTTTGAGAATTCGGAGATACTTGACGCAGACTTGGTTGTCAGCGCCGTGGTGGACAAGTCCGGACGGTATGTCGGGGTGGATCTCGGCATCGAAGGCACTGTGGTCGTAGCATGCGACCGCTGCCTCGGAGAGCTCGCGCTTCCCGTTTCCGTCCGCCCTTCGTTCAGTGTAAAGTTCGGTGAAGTCCCTGAGGGAGAGACCTCTGCGGACGAGGGAGGAAGGGAGATCATCCTGCTGCCCGAAACCGATACCGACATGGACCTTGGCCAGATAGTCTATGACTATGTCTGCACTTCTCTCCCGCTTTCCCGCGTCCATCCCGACGGGGAATGCGACCCGGAGACGGTCAAGTACCTGCATCCTGAAGACAATGGTGAAGAGGAAGAGTCCGACACACAGGTCGAGAGCCCGTTCGCCGCGCTGAAGAATTTATTGGGTGAAAAATAAAATTTTAAAGATAGTTTAATATGGCACATCCGAAACACAAACTCTCCAAGCAGAGAAGAGACAAGAGAAGAACTCACGATCTCGCTCCTGTACCGACCCTCGCTACCTGCCCCAACTGCGGTGCGACCGTCATGTACCACAGAGTATGCCCTGAGTGCGGCTACTACAGAGGTCGTCAGATCATCGAGAAGAGCGCCGAGTAATCGTCCTCTTCGATTGATGGTCCCATAGTTCAACGGATAGAACGAAGGTTTCCTAAACCTTAAATACAGGTTCGATTCCTGTTGGGACTACGAATAAGCCCGGCACATTGTGTCGGGCTTATTCGTGTTTTTTCTAGTCTTACGCTTTTTGGAAATAATAGCGAGAATTGTTAAATTTGTTTTTAATATGCATCAAAGTGCGCAGCAATGAACAAGAAAACCTTGATCACCCTCATCGTCGTAGCGGCCATCTTCCTTTTAGGGATTGCGGCCGGGGTCATTTATCTCTATAAGGGAGATGCGGGAAGGAAGAGTTCCCCTGCTTCCGGAAAGGTAAATGTCAATGTCCAGTTCCCGCTGCTGCGCGCGGTCCCTTCGGATGCCATAGCCATCCTCTGCATGGACGATACGCGGGATTGCGCCGCCCTGCTCAATGACGGGACCAAGGCTTTCTCTGCACTCGTGAAAGACGGCAGGAGGGACTCCTGCGCCACTTTTGTGAGGCGGCTGGGCGATGCTGTCGAGAGCGGCAGGCTCGCCGCGCTGCGCACGGAGCCCATGGCTCTCTCGCTGCACTACAGCGGTTCGCTTGCACCGCTTCTTCTCCTCGGAATGCCTGCGGCAGTCTCCGACTCCACTGACATGGTCCAGCATGTCCGCAACCTGGCCAATGACTGCGGCCTTTCAAACGCATTCTACAGCACAGACGGCGTCAACATGCTGCTGGTGTCGGCTTCGGAGACGCTGGTCAATTCCTCGCTCAGGCACCAGGACGAGGGTTTGTCCATACAGGCCAATAAAGAGTTCAACAACTGCCTTCAGGGAACTTCGGGCAAGGATGTCCTATTCCTGTCCAATATTTATGCACCGAGGCTTCTGCAGGGATTTTTCCAGCGTCCGGTCTACCGCCATGCCGACTTCTTCAAGACGGTAGCGTCATGGACGGTGATGTCCCTTTCCTCGCTGGACGAGAATGCATTCTCTGCCAAGGGCTTCCTGTCCTCGGGCCGCAGCGCCGACACCTTTGCGGGAGTCTTCGCCGCGGCACGGATGGAGACTCCGGGCTTCGCGAAGGCAGTCCCTTCGGGCACCGTCTTCGCCCTTTCCGTCCCCATGGCCGACCAGGCAGATTACTTGGAGGTTTACAGGAAATACCTTGATGCCTGCTCCAAGCTTGGACCCAACGAGGCCGCCATATCGAGCCTCGGGAGGTCTGCCGGCCGCAATCCCAACGACTGGGCCAAGTCCCTGGCCGTAAAGGAAGTGGCCAAGGCGCAGTGGCGCTCCAAGGACGACACTTTCGAGGCCTTGTTCGTGCGTGTGGGAAGGAAGGACTATTCATTGATATTCAAGGGATTGGATATATCCAGCGAGAAGGATTATGCCATTTCCGCGCAGCCTTACGCCTTCGGCGGTTTTGCATCGGTCCTTTTCGGGAACTTCTTCTCTCTCGCTGATGAGAGCACTTTCGCTTTCACGGGCGAATGGATAGTGAGCGGCAGCCGCGCCGCCATATCCGACTATGTCGAGCGCTACGCTTCCGGCGATGTGCTCCAGGCCCTGCTGAACGATACTGCGTCCGCTCCGGCGGCGCTGGGCAGGGACTGCTCCATGGCCGCATATTTCTCCGCCGGAGCGGCTCAGGGCGAGGCCCTGTTCACGCCGGCGATGCTCTCTGCCGTGAGCTCCACACTGGACGGAGCTGCGTTTGAGCCTTGCTTCCTCATATGCAACGGCGACAGATTCCAGTTCGATGTGGTCCGTGTGCCTTTCATCAACCGCACCAGCACGCCCGCCGTCGTTTCCGATGCCGCCATCGTCGTTCCTTCCGGGCCTTTCGAGGTCCAGAATTCCGGTACCGGCGGCACCAATCTCCTGGACCAGCAGTCCAACTACTACCTTAGTTTCAAGGAGAAGGACGGCAAGGGCATATGGAGCGTACCGTTCAACGGTCCGCTGTGCGGAAGGGTCGAGAGCATAGATTACTATGCCAACGGCAAGATCCAGTTCCTGTTCGCCTCCGGCTCGCAGCTTTGGCTGCTGGACCGCCTCGGACGCTTCGTGTCCGGATTCCCTGCCGAGCTCGGCAAGGATGTCCTCCTCGGTCCGGCCGCCTATGACTTCACCGGGGCGAAGGGATACACTGCCATAGTCCTCCATACGGACAATACCATCGGAATGTACAATCTTCACGGCGTGAAACCCGACGGATGGATGGGTATCACGTCCGACGAGAAAATCATATCGCTCCCCGAGCTCGTCACCGTGGACGGCGTCAAGTTCTGGGCTGTCCGTACGGCGGTGCAGACGCAGATCTTCCCTTTTGACGGAGGGGATCCCGTATACAGGCAGGAGGGAGCTAAGTCCATCCGTCGCGACAGCGAACTCGAGGTCGACGGCAAGACCCTCAAGGTGACCTGCAACGACGGTAAAACCAGAAACATCAAATTGTAAAGATGGAATACAGATCAGTAAACAAGCTCCTTGAGGAAAGCTTCAAGAAGAATTGGGACCGCCCTGCGCTCTCAAACTACCACGGTGTCACCCTTACTTACGAGACTGTGGCCAAGCGTATCAAGCACTTGCATATCACCTTTGAGAAATGCGGCCTCCAGAAGGGCGACAAAGTCGCCATCTGTTCGCGCAACCAGGCCAACTGGGGAGTGTGCTTCCTTGCCGCACTTACCTACGGCGCGGTGCCCGTGCCCATCCTGCATGAGTTCAAGCCCGGCAATATCCACTATCTGGTCAACCACTCCGAAGCCAAGGTATTCTTCGTGGACGAGGTGCTCTGGGAGAACCTCTCCGAGGCCGAGATGCCCGGGCTGTACGTCATAGTACAGATCAATACCCTCAAGTTCCTGTACGCCCGCGGTGAGAACTTCCAGGATGTCCGCGACAACCTTCCGGAGACATTCGCGTCCATGTATCCCAACGGGTTCACCCCTGACGATATCTCCTACTATGAAGACCAGCCCGACGAACTGGCGGTCATCAACTATACTTCCGGTACTTCCGGCTTCTCGAAGGGTGTCATGATTCCGTACAGGGCCCTTTATACCAATATCAAGTTCGCGCATGAAACTGCGGAGCCCCAGATGACGGCGGACTCCGAGATGGTGTCGATGCTGCCTAGCGCGCACATGTACGGCATGATGTTCGAGTTCCTTTTCGAGATGACCATCGGGGCGCATGTGCATTTCCTTACGCGCGTTCCCAGCCCCAAGGTCATCCTGAACGCTTTCCAGGACATCCGTCCCGACGTCATCATCGCCGTTCCGCTCATTATTGAGAAGGTGTACAAGTCCCAGCTCAAGCCCGTCATCGACCGCAATAAGACTTTCTTCAAGATACCTATCCTCAATCAGTTCATCCTCAAGAAGATCCGCAACGGCCTCATCGACGCCTTCGGCGGCCGTTTCGAGGAGGTCATACTCGGCGGAGCCGCCTTCAATCCCGAGGTGGAAAAGTTCTTGAAGAAGATCAATTTCCCGTTCACCGTCGGTTATGGCATGACCGAGTGCGCCCCTCTCATCACTTATGTGAAATGGTACAAGGGCAAGCTCGGCTCTTGCGGCAAGCCCATCACTGGCTGCCAGGTGCGCATCGATTCCGAGGATGAACGCACGATTCCAGGCGAAATCCAGATCAAGGGCGACAACGTCTTCCTCGGTTACTTCAAGAACGAGAAGGCCACCCAGGAGTCGTTTACCGAGGACGGATGGTTCCGCACCGGAGACATGGGAGTGATTGATGAGGACGGGTACCTGTTCCTGCGCGGTCGCTCCAAGTGCATGATACTCAGTGCCAATGGCCAGAATATCTATCCTGAGGAGCTGGAAGCTGTCATCAACAACACTACATATGTAGTTGACTCGCTCGTAGTGGAGGAGGACGGCGGCCTTACGGCACTCATCTATCCCGACTACCATCAGGCCGACCTTGACGGCATGACCAGGCTCGAACTCGAGAAACGCCTGCGGGACGCTCTCCCCGAGATCAACAAGGAGATCCCCAACTACGCCAAGATCCGCAAGATAGAGTTCATGCCCGAGGATTTCGAGCGCACTCCCAAGAAGAGCATCAAGCGTTACCTTTATCAGAGAAGTTAAACATGGAAAAGTTCGATCACAGCTACCTCGAGATGGCCTCGGTTTGGGCCAAGAACTCCTACTGCAAGCGCCGTCAGGTCGGCGCGCTGCTCGTCAAGGACCGTATGATCATATCCGACGGATACAACGGCACCCCTTCCGGTTTCGAGAATGTCTGCGAGGACGAGAACGGTGTGACCAAGCCCTATGTCCTTCACGCTGAGGCCAATGCCATCACCAAGGTGGCCAAGTCCGGCAACAGCAGCGCCGGGGCCACCCTCTATGTGACTGCCTCGCCCTGCATGGAGTGCTCCAAGCTGATCATCCAGTCAGGCATCAAGCGCGTCGTCTACAGGGACGAGTACCGTCTTACCGACGGCATCGACCTGCTCCGTCAGGCCGGGATCGAAGTTGAAAAAGTGGATTGAGAATGTCTGAGAAGAGAATATCCTCGGTATGGGTGGCCGTACTGGGCGTAGTGCTTGGAGCATTGCTCGTCCTGACCATCCAGAAGGCGACGGAGAACAGCCGCCGCCTGAAAACCCGCTACGAAGACTGGCGCAAGCTCAATCTCGTCCTCCAGAAGGTTGATGAGATGTATGTGGATACGGTTGATTACAAGACAGTTACTGATGCTGCTATCTCTGCCGCCCTTTCAGGTCTGGACCCTCATTCCGTGTATATGCCTCCGGCAGAGCTGGAGGAGTCCGAGACCGACCTTGCGGGCAATTTCGACGGCATAGGCATACAGTTCAACGTTCCCAACGATACTGCCATCGTCCTTGAGGTCATCCCGGGTGGACCGTCCGAGAAGATTGGCATGCTGCCCGGAGACCGTCTCCTGAGCGTGGATGACAAGGTCATCGCCGGCGTGAAATTCCCCCAGGACAGCATGGTCAGGCGCATGAAGGGCCCTGCCGGCACCAAGGTGACGGTCACGGTCCTCCGCGACGGTGTCAAGATTCCCTTTGAGATCACCCGAGGGAAGATACCTGTCCACAGCATAGACGCGTCGTTCATGGTGAACGACACTACGGGCTATGTCCGGCTCTCCAAGTTCTCCCGCACGACCTACAACGAGTTCCTGAACGCTTCCATGGAACTGCTTTCCTCAGGCATGAAGCACATGGTCTTCGATCTCCGGGACAATACCGGCGGTTATTTCGACCAGGCCCTCCTGCTTTCCAACCTTTTCCTTGAAAAGGGCGACCTTATCGTCTACATGGAAGGCCTTCATCGCGACCGCGAGGACTACAAGGCTGACGGAAGGGGCATACTCAAGAAAGTCGGGCTCACCGTACTGATCAACGAGAGCAGCGCGTCCTCGAGCGAGATTTTCGCCGGCGCCATCCAGGACAATGACCGGGGAGTCATCGTCGGACGCCGCTCGTTCGGCAAGGGGCTGGTCCAGGAGCCTGTATATTTCACCGACGGTTCGGGCATACGCCTGACTGTCGCACGCTTCCATACCCCTTCGGGACGCTGCATCCAGAAGCCTTATTCCGATGACTATCAGAATGATATCATCAACAGATACAATGGCGGCGAGCTTACGGGAGCTGACAGCATGAAAGTGAACAGGTCTGAGGTGTACTATACTGTAGGTGGAAGGAAGGTATATGGCGGAGGAGGTATCATTCCCGATGTCTTCGTCCCTCTCGACACCACACTCGCCACCCGTTTCTACGTTGACTGCAATCGCAAGGCTACGGCAATGCGCTTTGCATCGGACTATTTCGACCGTCACAAGGGCGAGTTGTCCGCTATCGATGATTATCAGGCGTTGCTGAAGTATCTTGATTCTGCCTCCATTGAGTCCCGTTTCCTTGCCTTCGCCAAGGCGAAGGACGGACTTGAGCCTTCCTCAGCCGATGAATGGGCCGAGACGCGCTCTTACATGATGCCTCAGGTCAAGGCCCTTGTAGGCCGTTATTCAAAGTTGGGAGACAAGGCTTTCTACCATCTGTACCTCGACCTGGACGATACTTTCATGGAGGCGATGAAGCCGCATGAGATCGTCACTGTGCGATGAAAGCGTAGACAATATTTCCTACTTGACGTGCAGGAGCGGTGGGGGAGGCCGAAAATTTGGCCGAACGCGCCGCTCTTATTGCGAAATTGCGGAGGCAGGTATCGCTCGATGAGATGTTGTCGTCAATCTTGGCTATCAGCACGTTTCCGGCGTTGTCAACCGTAATGATCACCGTGACCTCTCCGGAGCCCATACAGCGATATGCGGGGATGGGAAGGCGGCTGGCCTTGCGGCCGTCAAGGCTGTAGGAAACGACCGAAGGGCCGGAATAAACCTCTTTCTGAGTCTTCTTGTCCGAGCCCTCCGTGCTGGGAGGAGCTATAGGAACATATTCTTCAGGATTGTCCTCGCGGTTGAAGGTATTGTTGAGGGCCTCCTGCAGGCGCTCCGCATCCTTGTAGAGCTGTTCGGCATCGGTGTTTCGGTCGTCCTTGAGCGCTCCCCGGTCCACGACGACGTTGCGGATGGGAGTGCTGCCCTGGGCGGCGATGATCTCGTCCAGCCTGCGGCTCACCTCCTCCTTGAAGGCGAGCTCCTTTTCCAGCCTCTCGATAGTCTCCTGGCGGGTGAAATCCAGGACGAAGGAATCCTCCTTCCTGAGCGCCAGGCTGAGCTGGCTGGCCAATAAAACAATTATCACCGTGAGATGGACTATCACGGTGATGTATAGTCCGGCGCGGTCTTCTTTTTTCAGCCTTTTCACCGGACCTGTATATTATTTGTTCTTTGCCAGCGACTTCTCGACCGTAGCGCAAATCACGTCGATGGCCACTTTGTTGTGGCCTCCCTGGGGGATGATGATGTCGGCGTAGCGCTTGCTGGGCTCGATGAACTGGAGGTACATGGGCTTGACGGTATTGGTGTACCGCTCT